>CAUVFG010000034.1:0-11108 GCA_963551125.1 uncultured Selenomonas sp.
GCGCGCATCCAATCGCTCCCGTTGTTTTTTCTTCTCAACGATGCCCAAATATGCCTCATCAAACGGCACATCCACGAACTCAATCCCGCGCGCCGCGAAGTCAATCGGCGCATCGCTGTCAATCACAGCGACGGCTTTTCCGACTCCGTAATATTTACGCTTCTCAGCGAGGAGAGGGATACGGAACGCGTTATTGCAGAGGATGATTTCGCGCGCTCCCTCGTCAATCAGCGCGTCCAAATCTTTTTGATCGAATGCAGCATATTCCACCATATTCAGATAACGCTCATCGCTTGTGCATTGTCGAAGTTTTTGCAGCTTTCGCTCACGCTCACGAATGGCATAACTATCAACTGCATCTGTTGTAACACCCTCGACGCCAAGGACGGCGCAGAGCTGTGCGGGAAGATCGGGGGCATTGCCATCAAGCGCTGCGACCTGTTCCGCCATCTCCGGCAAGTAGTGATCCTCGAGCCAGATTTTTAGTCTGCCGTTATGAAACTGGGCGATGATCTTCTCAAGATCAAAATGCGTACGTATCTCCTCGATATTGCTGCGTGCCAGATACCCGTCCCTCAGTTCCAGTGGGAATTTCACTTTTCGCGCCATGATTTCTTCCTCCACATTCCATAAACGGCGGAGCAGTCCCCTGCCCCGCCTCATTCTCTCAATCAAATATGCTCAATATCGCCCTGCCAAAGCTCTTCACGGTCTCCACCGCCTTTGTCGTGACCTTGTGCAGTCCCTCGGCGACGGTGGTTACGACGGGTTGAATGATCTTAAATCCCGCATGAACGGCAGAAGCGATTTTCTTACCCGACTGACTGCTGATCGCAGAGCCGACCGCCATGCCAAGGACGGGGCCGACAACGGGAATTGCAGAGAGCATACGCGCACCGATGCCCTTTGAGCAGAGGTCACCGATGGCGGCGGAGGCGATGCGTCCCACACGGTCGACTGCCGCCGCAATACTGAGTTTCCCGCTGAATACCTGCGCGACGGTGCGTACACCCTCGACACCCCAACAGGCGATATTCGTGAGCACGGGCAGCGGCGTCGCCTTCTTGAGAAACGGGATGATGCCGCGCTCGACGGCAACGTAGAGTGCCCCCGTCGCGACCGCCTTGATGCTGCGATCGGTCTCCGAGCCGGTCGGCTCCTCTCCGAGATCAATCCCCGTATTGAGCGGCTCGCCGTCCTGTGTTTCGGCGTAGGTCAGTCCCGTATCGAGCGCCGCGCCGCCGACACCTGCAAGAACGGCTTGTTCGGCAACGCCCTGTGCAACGACCTGCGCAGGGATGGGCTGCCACGATGTACCGCCCGCTCCATCGGGGACGCGCTCCTCGACGGCGGCGGGAAGCCTGAGATCTGCGCTTTGCTCCGCGCTGTGCAGTGCGGCATATACCTCGTTGTTGCCCGCCGCAAGAGCCACCTGCGCCTCAGCGAGGTAGCGTGCCCGCTCCTCCTCGGTTGCACCCGGTACGGAGAGCAATTTTTGTTGCAGCCACGTTTCCTTTGTTCCGCCGCTCCGATAGGTCTCCTCGATGGCGTTCATGTTCTCCGTGAACTGATCAACACCGTCCATGATGGAGGAGCTGAGTTCCTGCGCCGCCTCCACCGTCATGCCGCCGACACGCTGAATGAACTCCTCACCGAGCCAGACCACCGTGCTCTTTTCCTGCGGTTTTTCCATCCACGAGGAGATCATGTCCTTCGCAAGAAAGAAAAGCCCCTTGGATTCCTCCGTCCGAAACCCTTCCAGATGAATGTCGCGTGCCATCCCTACTCCTTCCGTGATGCGTTCGTAAATTTCTTGGACTTGTACGTCTCGTCCATCTCCTCAATGGCATCCTTCATCGTCTCGGAGATGGGATGCGTGCGTCCGATTGCCGCCTGCAGATCCTCGGTGGTGACGTGATCCTTGCCCGCAACAAACGCTGCCTCGATGCCGTCGCGCACAACGCTCTCGATGTCCGCACCGCAGTAGCCCTCCATCTTGCGCGCGAGCGCAGGAATGTCAATCTTGGCGAGATCGGCACTACGCCGCTTGCCGATGTGGAGACTGATGATCTTTTCGCGCTCGCTCTGATTTGGGAAGTCCACATAGAAGATCTCGTCAAAGCGTCCCTTGCGCATGAGCTCGGGCGGCAGATGCGAGATGTTGTTCGCTGTGGCGACAACGAAGGCAAGGCTGTCCTTTTCCTGCATCCATGTGAGAAAGCTGCCAAAGAGACGCGTCGTCACCTCGGAGCTGCCGCCCTGCGCCCCTGCACCCGCAAATGCCTTTTCGAGCTCGTCGATCCAGAGGACGCAGGGTGAGCTTGCCTCCGTCAGTTGGAGAGCGCGGCGCATATTCGCCTCGGACTCACCGACGTATTTGCCCATGAGCCGCCCCATGTCCATGCGCAGGAGCGGCACGGCGAACATACTCGCCGCCGCCTTTGCCGTGAGGGATTTACCGCAGCCCGGCATCCCCGCAATGAGCACGCCCTTCGGAATGTCCACGCCAAACTCTTTTGCACGCCGTACGTCACGGAAGATCTGCGCCTTTGTCCGCAGCCAGTCCTTCAGGTTCTGAAGACCGCCGATGTCCTCGACGGTCTCCTTCACCGTCACCATCTCAAGAATACCGGACTTTTTGATCATCTGCTGTTTTTGGCGGAGCACCATCGGCAGGTCACTCGCGTCAAGCTGCCCGTCATCGCTCACGGCGAGTGAGAGGATGTTGTCGATCCCCGTCTCACTCAGCCCGCGCAGGTGCATCGCAAAGGTATCAAGCAGCTCCTCCACGGGGGCAGGCATATCGTTGCTCTCAAGAAAATGAAGAATGTGCTCCCGTATCTTCTCAGGGCTCAGAAAGTCCAGACTCATAAGGGTAATATACGGCTCAAGTGCACGTGGAATCGTGCCGAGCGGCGAGAGAAGAACGACGGTACAATCGTCCATCGTACCGCCCGCGATGCGCTCGGCAATGCAGCGCAGACGCGAGACAATCGCAGGCGATTCGAGTTCCCCTGCCACATCTTCGAGCACGAGAATCTTACGCGTAAAATTCTGTTCCCGCAGCACAGAGGCGAGCGCTCCGCAGAGATCCGTCGGATAGCCGCCGCCCTCCTCCACATAGCCGCTGTGCATACTCCACGAGACAACGCTGCGTCCCTTTTTCTTGGCAATATCCGCAAGGATGTCCTGTACTTTCCCGTTCTCAAGTGTGTCAACATAGAGAAGCGGCAGAGCAGCATCCATATACTGTTCAAGCTCCTTGCGGAATACCGGCTGATCGTTCATGACGTTCCCTCATTTCTCATGCGCCTTACATCGTACGGTTGACCACCCATGTATGCGGCTGATTGCCCGGCTTGCGCGGACACTTGCCCGGCTGCGGTCGTCCCATCGTATTGTTCCGCCGCTCCTTCTTCCCACAGTGCGTGCACATGAACTCAATTGTTTTCAGCGTTGCCATGATGTCCATCCTTTCTCTGATCCTTGCGCATCGGCAAGTTATCCACAGATTACTCTCATCTTAGGAATCGCTGATAAAATGAAGTCCGTCAGATTGGCGTAGATTTTTTGTCCGAACAAGGAGGCAAACCGGACGCATAGCCAAAGCTATGTGGAGGATTCTAGGGCACAGTGCGGGCAAAAAAGATGCACCAAGATGGCGTGGCTGAATTTATCAGTGCTTCCATAATATAATAGCACTTGTCACCCCCCCGTAAAGACATTTGCAATACAAAAAAGAGCAGACCTAATCTGCTCTTTGGATGATTCGTATGTGTATTACTTCTTCTGCCCGTAGTAGGCGTTTGCGCCGTGCTTGCGGAGGAAATGTTTGTCGAGGAGTGTCTGCTGCATTGCCTGCACGCCTGGCGTGAGCATCTCGGTGTGGAACGCCATCATGGCGACCTCCTCAAGGACGATGGCGTTGTGCACGGCATCAAACGGATCTTTGCCCCAGCAGAACGGGCCGTGATTCTTGACGAGGACGGCGGGGATGTGGTCGGGGTTCAGATGTGCCTTTTCAAAGCGCTCGACAGCGACCACTCCCGTGTTGTACTCGTAACCACTCTTGATCTCCTCCTCGGTCATATCACGTGTGCACGGAATCTCGCCGTAGTAGTAGTCGGCGTGCGTTGTCCCGTAGGCATGCACACCACACCCCGCCTGTGCAAACAGGGTTGCCCAGCGCGAATGCGTGTGCACGACGCCGCCGATGTTCGGGAATTTCTGATAGAAAATGCGGTGCGTCTCGGTGTCCGATGACGGATTCAGATCTCCCTCAACGCGCTTGCCGTCGAGATCGACGACGACCATATCCGACGGCTTCATTTCATCGTACTCCACACCCGACGGCTTAATGACGAAAAGCCCCTTTTCGCGGTCGATGCCCGACACGTTCCCCCATGTGAACGTCACGAGATGGTGTTTCGGCAGAAGCATATTCGCCTGATAGACCTGCTCCTTAAGTTGTTCCAGCATACTGTTCCCTCCTTAGGTCAGTTCGTAGCGCGCGATCTCGTCGATCTCGCGATTCGTCGCGATGAGGATGTCCTTGCCCTCGTAGACATAGTGCAGGACATTCGCCGCGCCGCAGCCACGATCGAGTTCCTGCGCGACATAGCCCTTGCCCTCCTCATAGGTAAAGGCGAGGAGCAGCCGTTCGCCCTTGCGGTGTCCGAGAATCCACGTTGGTTTTCCGCAGATCATACCGCCAAAGATGGCGTGGAGGAATTCGAGTTTTTCAGGATAGGTGTAGACGAGCGTGAATTTCCCGTTCTTCTGCTTGTAAATGTTGATCGTGTCGCCGTGGAACGGCGCGATCGTACACAGCTCCTCCACGCCGTCGCCATCGAGATCAAGCAGCAAACCATCACTCGCCGCATCGGAAATGAGTTCGTCGATACTCCACGCATCGCCCTCCTCCGTTGGCGGGTAGAAGTGGAACACGCCGTTGTCCGTCGAGACGATGCTGCTCATCGCGCCGCTCTCATCGACGTGACGATAGTAGCCGTGGTTCTTGAGCAGCCCCTCCTTCAGGATCTCGAGCTGCAGCTGGTTCTCATCGTTATACGACGAGAGATCGGCGGGCAGTTCTGCGACAAAGACTCTGCCCGCGAAGCGCCAGTCCTCCTTGTACTCATGCCCTGACTTCAGTGCACAGGCGATGAGATAGTTCCGTCCACCCGACTGCAGGATGTCGAAACGATGGACAAAAGGCAGGTCGCAGAGCGTCCGCACCTCCCAATCATCTTTTCCGCGCGGAGTAACGATGACAATGGATGCCTCCTTGCCGTCATTCGGTGAGTAGAATTTGCGCGTGGCAAGGAACTGCCCATCCGTGCCCGGAACCTGAACCATCGTCATGACACCTCCGGGTCCCTCCCAGACGGTCTCCTCGATGTCGCCGTCGAGGTTGATAAGGTAGCACTTGTCCACCTTTTCCGCTGCGCAGAGGAAGTGCCGCGTGCCCTTGTAGTTCAGCATGGTAAGTGAGTAGCATTTGGCAAGTTCGCCAACAATCTTCTTCTTTACATTCAGCATATTGTTTCCTCTCTACTCTGCCGCCGCATCGAGTGCGCAGCGCAGGAATGTATTGGCAAAGGTGAGGTCAGCTTTCCAATCCGCGCTTCCTATGTACCAGAACTCGCCGACATAGCGTCGCACGCCGAGTGCCCACGCCTTCCGTGCGATGGCGTCGAAATCGACGTGCCCCGTTCCGAACGGAATTTCACGATACTTCCCGGGCACAGTCTCCTTCAGATGCAATGCGACCATGTGACCGCGTCCCATCTCCATATCATCGAGCACGCTCTTGCCGTAGATGAGCGCGGCATTCGTCAGATTGCCGCTGTCAGGGTAAACGCCGAGATAGGGCGAGTCCACGAGGTCGACGTAGTACATCGCCTTTTCGACCGTATCCATAAACGGCGTCTCCATCGTCTCAAAGCCGAGCTGCACGCCGCTGCGCGCCGCAAGCAGTGCAGACTTCGCAAGGTTGCACGCAAACGCCGCACGCGTCTCCTCTGTGCCCTTGTCGTAGTAGACATCGTAGCCTGCGAGCTGAATCGTCCGAATTCCGAGCTCTACTGCAAGGTCGATGGCGCCCGCCATGATCTCTATGCTCCTCATCTGCTTCGCGGGATCGGGACTCCCAAGCGGATATTTTCGATGTCCGCTGAGACAGATTGAGCCGAACAGGATCCCCGTCGTACGCATCGCAGTGCGGATCTCCTCCGTCTCCGCCGCACTCATGTGGAGACGCGCGAGCTTTTCGTCCGTTTCGTCAATGCTCATCTCCACATAGTCAAAGCCCGCCTCCTTCGCAGCGGTCAGCTTCTCGCGCCATGTGAGCGCAGACGGCATAGCCTTTTCATAGAGTCCGAGCTGATAGCTTTTTCCCATAATTGCCCCCGTTCATTTGGAAAAAAGAGGAGTCACCGCCGGCGACTCCCCTCTCGTATGATTTACTTAATGCCGGCAGCCTGAATCTTTTCCTCCATCTCGCCCTCGGACAGGAGATTCTTCAACCCGATGACGACCGGCTTCGTCCCCTTGAACGTGTCCACGAGCGATGCCGAGCAAAAAACAACATCGTAGTTGTTCGCCTGTGACTTCGCATCACCGACGTTCGTGTGATAGACCTCTGCATCAATGCCGAGCTTCTTGAAGACCTTCGCGAGCTTCATTTTGATAATCTGCGAGGATCCCATACCGCTGCCGCATGCTGCAATGACTTTCAACATTTTAATGCACTCCTTTATAGTAAATACAACAGACTGACCTTAGTCGATAACCACCTTGTCCACAGGCACGCCCTGCTTCTTCGCCATGACTTCCTTGTATTCGTCGAAGTCCTCGGCGATGAGGAAGTAGGTATCTTTATTGCACCGGTAAATGATCTGTGGAATGGTGAGCAGAATGATGACCACCACTGCAACGCCGACATACTGGAAGTTGTTCATGATGACGCCGATGAACGGCCAGATCGTATCCCAGTCAAAATTTCCGTGCCAGCCGCCGAACATCCCTGTCGTGAAGTAGTACGCTGCAAAGCCGCCGCCGAGCACCTGGATCATGCCACTGAAGAACGGGATGATCGCCGCCGCGCGCACGCCGCCGAGACGGTTTGCAAAGACGGCAAAGGTCGCGTTGTCGAAGAAGAGCGGTACGAATCCGCTGATGATGAGGATCGGACTCTCAAAGACAATCAGACCGATAATCGCGAGAAATTGACCGAACGCACCAAAGAGAAAGCCGAACGTCACAGCGTTCGGATGACCGAAGCCGTAGGTCGCTGCACAGTCAACCGCAGGCACGGAGCCGGGCAGCAGCTTCTCGGAGATGCCTTGGAACGAGTTGGTCAGCTCCGAGACGAACATACGGACGCCGAGCTGCAGAATCGTGAGGTAGACGGCGAAGTTGAACGATTTTTCAACAATATAGAAGACAAAATTCTGCTTCTCGCTGAACCCCTTGTCGATCTGGTGCATGAGATCCGCACCGAGAATCGAGATGATCGCGCCGAAGAAGAATGTCATGAGAATACCGGTCGCAACGACATTCTCGTTGAAGATGGAGAGGAAGCCCGGCAGTTTCAGATTCTCAAGCGACTTCTGCGGGTTGCCGATCTTCTTGGCGAGCTTCGAAACGAGGAAGATGCCAAACATCTGCTGATGACCTGTCGCAAAGCCACCGCCCTCGGTGAGCTTCGCTACAGGCTCGACGGTGAGGTTCGAGGCGACCGACCAGTAGGTACCGAGCAGGACGCCCAGCATGAGCACAACACCCGGGTCCTGCAGTTCGGGGAAACAGAAGAGGACGAGCCAGAGCGCTGTCGAGGACTGCTGCACCATGACGTGCCCCGTGATGAAGAGCGTGCGGATCTTCGTATACCTGCGCAGCATGACGAGCAGGATGTTGATGGCAAACGCGATCAGGAGCACCATCATCATCATCGAGAACGAGCGTCCGATGTGTTCCACGCTCATCTGCGCCGCCGCCTGTCCGAAATATGGGTCGATGACCGCTGCCGAAAGGTCAAAGCGATCCTTCAGCCCTGCCAGCACCGGACGGAAGTTCCCAACAAGTCCGCTCGATGCAACCATCAGGATCATGTAGCCGACGACCGCCTTGATAAAGCCCGCTATGCATTCGTAGATGGGTTTTTTCAGAAGAGCGTAGCCGACAAAAACGATGAAGCCAATAAAGAACTGCGGCTTCGTGAGGATGTTGTTCTGGAAGAATTCCCAGACAGACAATACAATTTCCATTCCCCTGCCTCCTTATGGCTGAATCCTATTCCTCAATCGCACGCAGGTCTTCGGGCGTTTTTGCCGCAAGAAGCTTTGCGACAATTGTTTCATCCGACAGGCACTCCGAGAGTTCCATCAGATTTTGGATGTGCTCCTCGTCGTCCGCTGCCGCAAGGACAACGAAAATGCGTGCGTCATGCTCCCCGTCCTCATGGAAACGTACGGGCTTTTCGGTCTTCATGAAGCACATTGCCGTACGGTTCACGCCGCGCCCGCGCTCCGCGTGCGGGATGCAGATGTCCGGCGCGATGACGATATAAGGACCAAGCTCCTCAACCTTCTCGACGATGAAAGAAGCATACTCCGGGTCGATGCTGCCGTCCGCCTCGAGGGGTGCGCAGGCGGCGCGTATCGCGTCTCGCCAGTCGTCAAAGCCCTCGTGGAACGAATAGTATTTCTGTGCAACAAATTCCTTGAACAATACTGTCACCCTCTCTTACAGACAGGAACGGAACGGAATGTTCTGCGGATGCTCGAAGCAGTCTTCGAAGCCGCGGCGATGATGATAGTAGATCTTGTCCTTGTCCTGCGGATAGACATAGCGACCGCCGACCTGCCAGAAGAACGGATGGAACCCATACTCGTTGCGATCCTTCTTGAAATCATAGATGAGCTTGATCTCATCGCAGTCCGCCTGGAAGTTCGACCACACATCCCAATGGATTGGACAGACCACCTTGCATCGCAGATTCTCTGCCATGCGCAGGATGTCAATGGAGGTCATCTTATCCTGCATGCCGATCGGATTCTCACCGAACGAACCAAACGCGACGTCAATGTTGTAGTCCTTGCCATGCTTTGCGAAGTAGATCGAGAAGTGAGAGTCGCCCGAATGGTAGATGTTGCCGCCCGGCGTCTTCAGAAGATAGTTGACCGCCTTCTCATCCATATCCGTCGGACACTTGCCTGTCAGTTCCTCCCGATCGGGTCCCGTCGAATCCGTCGTCACGATGCAGGTACGGTCAAAGCTGTCAAGCGCGATGATCTCAATATCCTTGATCTTGATGACATCGCCCGGCACAACCGTGCGGCACCGCTCTGCAGGTACGCCCCATTTGATCCATGTCTCCACGGACTTTTTCGGACCAATGAAGGGAACCGGAATGTCCCTGCCGTCCTCGTCCGTCGTCGTCATGCCGCTCTGAATGACGTGCGCCGCCCACTCTGCCGACATGTGATCCTGATGATAGTGCGTTGCCAAAACCGCATCCACATGCTTGAACGCGAACGGATCGATGACGAATGGGACGTTGCGCAGATTCGGCTGCATGTTGCGACAGCCGCACATATTCGCCATCTGATGACCGACCGCCATCTTGCCGTTGCCGTGCGTGCGCTTGCCATTGCCACACCAGAGGTCGACCGTCAAATTCGCGCCGCCGGGGGTCTTGAACCAGATTCCTGTACAGCCGAGCCACCACATAGCGACCTGCCCCTGCGGAACCTCATAGCCCTCGATCTCCTCGACCAGCCATGTCCCCCACTCGGGAAACGTGTTCATGATCCAGCTCTCACGCGTCATGTCTGATACCTTGCTCATAATACTCCTCCTATTTGCTCATTAGATTATAAAATATAACTTCGTAGAACTTTTATGTCGTTATATCATTATTTTATGCTCATTTCAAGTACTTTTATGGAAAAATATTATTTCATTATACGCTATACGTTTGTTTTTTTATTTTAACGGTTGATTCCTTTTCAATTTTTGATATAATGAGCATATCAAATACGATAAGCATATTTTATGAGAAAATATCTCAAATATAGAAAGGAATATGTAATGAAAAGCAGCAAAGCCGTCATATACAGACGTCAGCAAAACCTCCTGAAGCTCCTACAACGGGAGAAGACCATTGAGGTGGAAAGCGCCGCACAGGAACTCGGTGTCTCGCCCACAACGATACGGCGCGATCTGCAAGAATTCTCAAAGCAACGGCTAGTCACACGTTTTCATGGAGGAGCGCAGCTGATCGCGGGCACCTTACAGGAAGAGGATCCCCCCGAGAACGGAGACCCGAAAGCGCGCATCGACCGCAGCCAGAAGGAAGCCATTGCCCGCCGTGCTGCCGAGCTCATCGAAGACGGCGATACCATCTTTATGAACTCGAGTTCGACCACGATGCTGCTTCTCGACTACATCAAGGACAAGCGTGTCATTATCGTGACGAACAACAGCCACGTCATCGGCTACCCACACGCCCCATCTGTGACGATCATCCTGACGGGCGGGGAGATCTATGAGCGGCGGCAGTCGCTCGTCGGGGATTTTGCTCTCCAAACACTCAGTAAGATCAATGCGAACAAAACATTCCTTGGCGTCTCCGGGATCAACGCGAAAAGCGGCATAACAACCTCAGTGTTGCCGGAAACCGCCATCAACGAGATGATGATGCGGCACTGTCAGGGCAACTGCTATGTGCTTGCCGCGCGCGGCAAGATCGGGCACACGCACAATTTCCGCTCCGGCAGCATCCGCCATGTCCATACACTTATTACCTGCAATGGTGCGGATGCGGATGCCCTCGCCGAGATTGCTGCTACAGGCATACGCGTCATTGAAGTTGAGGAGAAGGTCTGAAGAACTACACGAAAGCACGAAAAAACTCGCCTTGCATAACGCAAAGCGAGTTTTTTGATGGATCGAATGCACCACGGCTCAGGACGCACACCGCAGTGTTTTCTCCGTCCAGAAATAGGCGAGTACGACGGGGATGCCCGCGCCGATCCACGCGAGAGGGTTCGCCATGCACGCGCCGAGAAAACCGAGTGCACCGCAGAGGAATACGGCCGCGA
>CAUVFG010000035.1:0-11089 GCA_963551125.1 uncultured Selenomonas sp.
CGTTCCTCGATGTCATGGATGCGTGGCAGTACTTTAAGGAAAATGAATGATAGAGCAAGACCTCCTCGAGATCGGGGAGGTCTTGCATTTTACACCATTATGGTGTAAAATGTGGAGGTAATGGAGGGATAGAATTGGAGAGAAAGCTTTATCCGATTATGGATAAATACACGCCGACCTATAACCTTGAGAAGTTTAAGCAGTCGAATTTTTCTATTACGACAACGGCTCTGATGTCTGCTGCTGAAATTGGATTCGACATAGACGGGATCTGCGAGGTTGTTTCGACGATGAAGAGATCTCAATTCTATAAATCTATGACTTCAAAATATAATCATAAACTTTGGCAGGATGTCTATCATGTACCCTTTGGCGAATATCTTCTCTACATTAAATTTACGACAGAACAGGAAGTATCGGAATTCCGGCTTCTGTCATTTAAGGAGAAATAAGATAGAACGGAGTGAATTGACGTGGAACAGGAAGATATGATGATCGATCCGGAAACGGGTGAAGAGCTGCATCGCGGTGTCAGAAAGGTGACGTTTTCCTATAAAGGGGAATCGGTCGAAGTCGATATGCCTGGCTGGTATTCGGCTGACGGGACAAGGGGCGTTCACTCACGAGAGGATGCAAAGGTATCCGATCATGCGCTCAATATCATGAAGGCAAGAGTGGAAGGGCTTCCTCCTCCCTCAGAAATCCGTTCGATTCGGAAGAAATTCCAACTGACGCAGGAGCAGGCGGGCACAATCCTCGGCGGCGGTGCGCGCGCGTTCCAGAAGTATGAGTCGGGTGAGGTTCTGCCGAGCAGGACGATGGCAAATCTCCTGCTGCTCCTTCAGGAGTATCCGCAGGGTCTTGAAATTCTGCGGGCACGGCGTAAGGAGCTAGAAAAAATCGGATAAGGACGAAAAAGAGGAGACACGGCATTTTCGCTGTGTCTCCTCTTTTTGTTCTGTTATCAGGCAAATGCCGCTGCGAGGTTTTTCAGCCCCTGTTCGAGCGTTTTCCACGGACAGGCGGTGTTGATGCGCTGGAAGCCGCTGCCGCCCGCACCGAAGATGGGGCCGTCGTCAAGCCAGAGATGTGCGTCACGGATGATCTTTGCGTTGAGTTCCTCATCCGAAAGCCCATAGGCGGAGAAGTCGAGCCAGAGGAGATACGTTCCCTCGGGCTCGATGAGCGTCACCTTCGGAAGGTGCTGCGCGAGGAATGCCCTTGTGCGTGCATTGTTCTCTTCCAGATAGGCCAGGAGCTCTGTGAGCCACGCTGCGCCGTGCTCATATGCCGATTTTGCGCCCGTGAGTCCGAGCGTGTTCGGTTCGTCGTAGCCCGTACGGCTCAGTTCCTCCTTGAAGCAGCGGCGCAGCTGCGCATTTCGGATGAAGATGTTCGAGATCTGAAGGCCCGCGAGGTTGAAGGTCTTGCTCGGCGAGGTGCAGGTGACGGTGACCGCCGCCGCCTCATCGGAGAGCGAGGCGAACGGGATGTGACGGAAGCCGGGGCGGACGAACTCCTCGTGAATCTCGTCCGCGACGACGATGACGTTGTGGCGCAGGCAGATCGCGGCGAGCTGCTCGAGCTCCGCACGCGTCCAGACACGTCCGACGGGGTTGTGCGGGCTGCACAGGATGAAGAGTTTGACGCTGTGCGCGATAATCTTCTGCTCGAAGTCCTCAAAGTCGATCTCGTAGTGCCCCTCGATGAGGTGGAGGGGACTATCGACAAGGACGCGCTCGTTCTGGCGAATCATGTTCGCGAACGGGTAGTAGATGGGCTGCTGAATGAGTACAGCATCGCCCTTTTTCGTAAATGCGCGGATGGCGTTTGCGATGGCAAAGACGACACCGGGCGTGATGATGAGGTCGCTGCGCTCGACGATCCAGTCATGGCGTGTGCGGAACCAGTTCTGAAGAACGGTGAAATAGTCGTCCTTCACCTGCGTATAGCCGAAAATGCCGTGTGTGGCGCGTGCTTTCAGCGCATCAATCACAGGGGTGGGCGTGCGAAAGTCCATATCCGCGACCCAGAACGGCAGAATGTCTGCGGGGTAGCCGCGCTCAGCGGCGAAGTCGTATTTCAGACAGGAGGTGTTGCGGCGGTCGATGATTTCGTCAAAATTGATGGGCATATGAAGCTCCTCGTATTCTCTATATGTGCAAGCACCACGCGAACGCTTAGTTACGCAAGTGATCGTGTGCTTATTCGCCTAAATACCTGCGGACTTCTTAAACGCGCTACGCTTGAACGAAAGAAATCCGCAGGGGGCGAAACGCACAAGCGGTCAACGTCATCCAATCGCACTTCGCTAACGCTCGTGTTCTTGGGACGTTTTCCCATACGACCTGTTTCCCAATCAGCTGCATCCTTCGAACTTGCTTCTTGGACAGGTCAGTATTTACTCACTTGCTTCACTAGGGTTCGCTTAGGTGCTCTGCACTTCCGTCGATGCTTTGCTTAGCGCCTGTTCCAGATCCTCTTTCAGATCCTCCACATCCTCAAGTCCAACGGAGAGGCGGAGCAGTCTGTCATCCAGTCCCGTGCGTGCAATGAGGTCGCTGGGCATCTCTGCGTGTGTCTGTACGATCGGATAGGTTAAGAGGCTCTCGACGCCGCCAAGGCTCTCGGCAAATGCAATGAGCTTTAGATGTGCGAGGGCGTTCTGCGCGATCTCGGCGGACTTCACCTTGAACGAGATCATGCCGCCAAAGCCCGTGCTCTGACTTTCTTGCAGTGCGTACTGCGGATGATCGGGAAGCCCCGCATAGTAGACCTCCGTGACCTCGGGGAGAGTGCGCAGCCATTCGGCGATGGTGAGAGCACTCTCTGCCTGACGTTCGACGCGCACGCCGAGTGTTTTGAGACTGCGCAGCATGAGCCAAGAGTCCATCGGAGAGAGGTTTGGACCCTCGGATTTTACGAGGAGCTCGATTTCCCTTGCAAGATCGGAGTCCGCATCCTTTACAGCGAGGAAGCCGCAGATCACATCGTTGTGACCGCAGAGGTACTTTGTGCCGCTCTCGAGAACGATGTCCGCGCCGAGGGTCAGCGGCTTTTGGAAATGCGGTGAGAGGAAGGTGTTGTCCGCGACGAGCAGTGCACCATATGCGTGTGCGACCTCTGCTGCTGCGCGGATGTCGGTGACGAACATCATCGGATTCGACGGTGTTTCAACGAAGACAATCTTCGTTTCTCTTCGCATCTTTGCGCGGATGTGTGCGGTGTCGCGCATATCTATATATTCGAAGTCGATGCCGTAGCGGCGGTAGATGTCATTTGCAAGACGTACCGTGCCGCCGTAGAGATCCTCGGGCAGGAGGACGTGATCGCCCGCCTTGCAGAGGGCAAAGACGAGGTTGATCGCCGCCATGCCAGAGGAGAGTGCCCACGCGCGCCCTCCGCCCTCAAGGAGTGCGATCGCCTCTTCGAGCGCGCTGCGCGTCGGGTTCGCCACGCGTCCGTAGTCGTAGCCCGTGCTCCGGCGAAATGCGGGATGGCGGAACGTCGCGGACAGATAGACGGGCGTTGTGAGTGCGCCCGTTGCGTCATAGTGGTGACAGCCATGCACCTCGGCAGAAAAATCTTTCATCATATGTCCTCCCTCAGACCCTTTCTTGTTGCAGGTGCGTTCATCGCGAGGTGTGCCTCGTGTATGCGCTACGTTTTCATCAATTATAAGCGCCCCTCTATTTCGTGTCAACAAGAAAATATATAAAACATACTTGACAACTAAGATATTTACCTGTATGATATGCACAAGAAAAACATATATGCAAGATATGTTATTGGTGTAAAAAAAAAGGGGGATAATATGGCAATCTCAAAGAAAAAATTGGTATTGAACGCGATGGATTGTAAACCCGTGGAGCGCGTGCCTGCGGGCTTCTGGTTCCACTTCCTCGACGATGAGATTCACGCGGACGCATACGCGCATCCCGAACTCGAGAAGAAGGTGCTCGACGGAGAACTTCGTTTCATCGAAGAGTCGCAGCCGGATTTCCTCAAGATCATGACGGACGGCTTCTTCTCCTATCCGAATCCCGTCGTGCAGAAGGCGAAGACGGCGGCGGAGCTGGCGAAGGTTCAGCCGCTGCCCGACGATCATCCCTTCTTTACGCGGCAGGTTGCCTATGCAAAGGAAATCACGAAGCGTTACGGCTCGGAGATTGCGACGTTCTACAATCTCTTCTGCGCGGGTACGACGATCAAATTCATGCAGCCGGGCACGCTCGCCGAGGATGAGGCATTCCTCGCCCGCCTCGTGCGCGAGGACAAGGCGGCAGTGAAAGCGGCGTTCGACGTGATCTCCGCCGATCTCGCGAAGCTCGCCGACCGCATCATCCGCGAGGCGGGCGTGACGGGCATCTACTTCAGCCTGCAGAACCTCGTCGGCGAGGGGGCAGACCGCGCCGTCTATGAGGAGGTGTTCACACCGGGCGAGAAGGAGATCCTGCGCGTCGCGAATGCGGCAAGCCCGTACAATATCCTCCATATCTGCGGCTATGCGGGGCATCGCAACGAGCTCGAGTGGTATCGTGACTACGATGCAAAGACAATCAACTGGGCGGCGGTGGTCGAGGGTGTACCGCTCGAAGAGGGGCGTAAAATCTTCCCCGCGCACGCCCTCCTCGGCGGCTTCGGCAATCTGCCGACGGACATCCTCTATAGCGGGACACAGCCGGAGGTCGAGGCGGAGACGGCGCGCATTCTTGCGGCGGCAGGGCGCACAGGCGTCCTCCTCGGTGCGGACTGCACCGTTCCGCGTGATATTGACTGGAATCGTTTTGACTGGGTGCGCGGCGCAGCAGGTGCGCGATAAAAGGAGAGCATGACATGAATTTCAAGAAAATCGGCAAGGCAGCACTTACGGGACTCCTCGCGGCGATGCTCGCCGCAGGGCTTGTGGGCTGCGGCAAGGACAGCGCGGACGGGGCGAAGTCTGCAGACGGCAAGAAGACAATCACGGTTGCGCACACGAACTACTATGTCCCCTATGACTTTGTGAACGAGCAGGGCGAGTCGGACGGATTTGAGGTCGCCGTGATGAAGGAGGTAGCGAAGAAGCTGCCGCAGTATGAATTCAAGTTTGTACCGACCTCGGATGACGATCTCCTGATCGGTGTCGAGTCCGGCAAGTACAATGTGGGTACAAAGGGAATCTGGATTACAGAAGCGCGTAAGAAGAAGTATGTGTTCCCGCAGAACAACATCGGTGCGAGCGTGATCGGTCTTGCGATCCGCAAGGATACGGCGAATGAGATCAAGGATCTGCCGTCCTTTGCGAAGTTCAGCGGCAAGCTCGTCCCGATTGCGCCGCAGGATGCGCGCTACATGGTCATCGACACCTACAACAAGGAGAACCCCGGCAATGAGATCAAGCTGACCTCGTCCGAGTCCTTCCAGAATGCGGACGCCTACAGCTGGGTCATGGAGGGGCGCTACGACGGCTACCTCGAGGTCGAACTGAGCTACAAGAACAACATCGAGAAGGAGGACGCTCCTTACCACGCATTCAGCGACAAGCTGACCTACATCCGCTACAAGGGGATTCCGACCTATCCGATCTTTAACAAGAAGGAACAGGCCTTTGCAGATGCGTATGACAAGGCGATCGAGGAGCTGCGTGCCGAGGGCAAGATTGCAGAGCTTGAGCAGAAATATTTCGGGGAGAGCCTGTCGGCATATTTACAGTAAGGAAGGGAGGCACACGGGGTGGAAACACGGGCATTTGACATAGGGATGATCGCGCAGGTTCTGCCGCAGCTCCTCACATATCTCGATGTGACCCTTCTCGTGGGCTTCGTCAGCATCGCACTCGGCTCGCTGCTCGGCGGCGCGCTCGCGTGGGCGAATCTCAGCGGCGCCGCACCTCTGCGGTGGGCGGCAGTCAGCTATGTCTACGTCATGCGCTGCACGCCGTCCATCGTCCTGCTCTTTATCGTCTTCTACGGTCTGCCGAAACTCGCGTTTGCGCTCTTTGACTACGATATGAATGCGCTGCACCGTGCGGTCTTTGCCATCATCACGTTCACGCTGCTCTTTGGCGCGTACATCTCGGAGGTGTTCCGTGCGGCGTACAAGGCAGTGCCGCGTGGGCAGTACGAGGCGGCGGTGAGCGCAGGGCTGACGCCGTTTCAAGCGTTCCGCCACGTCATGCTCTCTCAGGCGGCGATTGTCGCCCTGCCGAACTTCGGCAATGCGACCATCAACCTGCTGAAGGAGGGCTCGCTCGCCTATACCATCGGGCTGATCGACCTCATCGGCAAGGGCAATCTCATCATCGCGCAGAACTTCGGCGCGTACGGCATTGAGGTCTATCTCGCCGCCATGCTGATCTACTGGGTGCTCGTCCTCGTGCTTGAGCAGGTCTTCGGATGGATCGAGAAGTGTCTGGATGTGGGGACGAGTCTCTCCGCCGCAGCAAAGGGGCAGGAAATGAGAGGAGGGGACGCAGTTGGAGCTGGATCTTGACTTCATGCAGGAAACCTTCCTGCTCGTGTGGCAGGGTGCGGGTGTGACCATCTCTCTGACGGCGCTCTCGCTTCTCCTCGCGGCACCCGTCGCCTTCTACTTCGCTGTCCTGCGCGTGCGCGGGGCGCGCTTGGGCGGGTGGCTCGTGCGCGGCTATGTCTCCTTTGTGCGCGGCACGCCGCTCATTTTGCAGATACTCCTGCTTTACAGCCTGCTGCCGAGCATTGTGAACGAGATCGTTCGCGATCTGGGGCTGGACATCAATGTATTCGAGGCGGTCGATCCATTCTACTACGCCGTCTTTATCTTTACCATCAACACGATTGCCCTCCTCACGGAGGCGTTCCGCGCGGCGCTGCTCGCAATTCCGAAGGGACAGCTTGAGGCGGGACTGGCGAGCGGTCTGACGGCGTTTCAGACCTATCTGCACGTCATCCTCCCGCAGGCGCTTGTCGTGGCGTTGCCGAGCATTGCGAACATCACGGTCAACCTTATCAAGGGCACGTCGCTCGCGTTCCTCATGACGGTCAAGGACATCATGGCGGTCGGCAAGATCGCCGCGTCCTATGGCTACAACTACATCGAGGCATATCTCGATGTCTTCATCGTCTATCTCGTGCTCTGCACCATCGTTCAGCTGCTGTTCGCGGCGGCGGAACGGCGCGTTGGGGCATTCCGTGGTCAGAATTAAGGAGGGGTGCATATGCTGCTGCACGTTCAGAATGTGCGTAAGAATTTCGGAGAAATCGAGGTGCTAAAGGACGTCAGCCTCAGCGTCGAAAAGGGGGATGTCGTCGTCATTCTCGGTCCCAGCGGCTCGGGCAAAACCACCTTCCTGCGCTGCCTCAATTTCCTCGAGTGCGCCGACGGCGGGACGATGGACTTTCACGGGATGCAGGTATCGCTCGCGGAGGCGTCGGATCGCGAGATTGCAGATGTGCGGAAGAAGACGGCATTTGTCTTTCAGAACTACAACCTCTTTGCGAATAAGACCGCACTCGAAAATATCACCCTCGGGCTGACCGTCGGGCGCGGGATTCCGAAGAGCGAGGCGCATGAGATCGCGATGGAGGCACTGCGCAAGGTGGGGATGGAGAGCCGCGCGGACTATTACCCGTCGCAGCTCTCAGGCGGACAGCAGCAGCGCGTCGGCATTGCACGCGCGATTGCGGCCAAACCCGATGTCATCCTTTTCGATGAGCCCACCTCGGCACTCGATCCCGAACTCGTGGGCGAGGTCCTGCAGGTTATGAAGACACTCGCTGAGGAGGGGACGACGATGATCGTCGTGACCCATGAGATGAAGTTCGCGCAGGAGGTGGCGACCCACGTCGTCTTTATGTCGGACGGCGTCATCGTCGAGGAGGGCAGCGCGAAGGAGATCTTCACCGCGCCGCGCGAGGAGCGCACGCGCCGCTTCCTCCGACGCGTCCTCCCCGAGGAGTACGAGCCGGCGGCACTGATCTGAGGGGAAATGAATATAAATAGAGGCGGCAGCCTGTCGAGTGATCTCGCAGGCTGCCGCCTCTACTTTATGAACGCTTATGGAACAGCAAAGAATGAGCTCTTTTCCGTGTTTTCCGTCACAATATTTGTCTGAGGTACGGCTGTTGTATGGTTTGCGTAGGTCTCCCAATCCGGCTCGTAATCGGAAGATGCCTGATTTCCCCACATATCCCATCCTGCACGATCTCCACGCGCAAAGAGCTCGATATAAGGACCACTTGAGCAGGATTCGATCAATGGGATGAATTCGTCCGGTTTGCGCGAGTGCTCACGTTTTCTGGAGCGGATGAGATTGACCTGCGTGCGTGCAGGTTGGAGGGTGCGATTGTTCTTGCCCCGAATACCAAAGAGCAGGATCTCTGTGACATTGCGGAAATAAAATCCGACACCACGCCCATCGGGATAGCCGTCCTGTCGGATTTTCTCCCAGATGATATTCGTTTTATATGTGAAGCCCCACGCCTGCATGACTGCGAGCCCATCCGGCAGAAGTGCGTTTGGCACCCACAGATAGAGATGCGATTTTTCATCTGCAATATCCTGCACAGGCAGTTGGATGATCTCATTGAGCGTCATTGTGCTGTAGCGTCGGAGTCGTTTATGCTCGGGCGCCGCTTTCCCTGTGCGGTTCTGGAACTGCCAAGGCGGATCGGCGTATACGGTTTGATATTTCTTTCCCTTTGTAAAGGAGGTAAAGTCCATTAGTGTCTGATGGAACTCTGTATCAGTCATCGAAAATGCCTTTCACACACGCTTTCTTGATACCAACCGCTAAAATGGGACAGCCACCGTTGCGGCGGGAATCCAGTCGATAGAGGAGCTTGTTCATCCATGTTGTAGACGCACCGTATTTGCGCATGATGGATTTGCCGCTCTCGTCAGTGACCTTTCGGAAAATGTCATTAAGTTCTTCAGATCGTGTCACGATAATGCCGACATCAATTAGCCCGCAGTCGAAATAGGTCCGCATGGCTAGAAGATCACGATCAAAGGTTTGATCCTTGCTGTTCCATTCGAGGTCAAATGCGACCTTCCCCTTGATGAAGTCAATATTATGCCCGTCAATATAGCCGACGATTTTCTTTTCGTCAAACGGCTCGTTGGAAAACCGACCGCGCTGAGATGCCTGACGCGGATAGAGTTTCACGATGAGATCGCCTGTGATCCGTATTTCTTTCCATCCATAGGGATAGAGAACATCATCAAATTTTTTGGGGATCTTTGTTTCATTACCGCCCTGTGCGCGCAGATCCTCTATGCTGATCTCAAGTTTTTGGAGAGCTTCTTGTATCTCCTGCCACTCCTTTGGAAAAGAGTGATCGAGGATTTCGAGAGCATGTCCGTAACTCTTGAATTCAAATTTATCGTACAAATCCTCCGGGATGGACGCCACTCAGTATCACCTCGACCCATATTATAGCATACATCGAAGGGGCGGTGTAGATTTTATTTATGCTTCGTCCCCGACGGGGGAGATTACATTCCTATCAATGCTCCCTATAAAATAGAGGCGGCAGTCTGTCGAGTGATCTCACAGGCTGCCGCCTCTTTGCATATAGTTTTGTTATGCGTCTGACGCATTCTTGTTCGTTGGAATGACGACTGTGCTCCGATCCGCCTTCTTCTTTCCGGCGGCGGTCTTTTGGTACTCCCTCAGCGCGGCGAGCGCGGACATGGAGTCGGGCTGCAGAGCTGCAAGCTCCGCCCGTTCCTTCTCCTGTGACTTGGTAATCTCTGCGTCGTGGTCGGCACGCTCTTGCAATGCCTGACCACGCAGCTTCATCGTGCGGTGTTCCTTATCCTTCATCTCGAATTTGAGTTGTCGAATTTGACGATGATACAGCGTGCGCTCTCTGTCGATTTCCTGATCGGTCACAAAGCCATCCGTCACGAGTTTCTCAAGCGCATCCACCTTGCCGTGCAGCTCGCTCAGCTTGTCCTCGTCCGTCATGCCCGCCCGCTTCAGATCGTTCGCCTGCTTCTGCAGCTTCGCCTTGTCCTCGTCTGTGAGACCCTCATCCGTCTGAATGCGCTTTTCGATCTCCGCCGCCTGTGCCTTCTTTGCCTTCTTGTCCGCAATCTCTTTTTCGTTTGCGGCAAGTGCCAACTCTGCGGGGGTCAGATCTTCCTCCATATCGGCGCTTTCACTCAGGGATTTTCCCTTCGCGCTGATATAGACCTCGACCGCGCGGCTCAGGATATCCGTCACCGTACTTTTCTTCTGCTCGGAAGTCTTTCCTGCCGCAGCGGAGCCGTCTCCATGCAGGAAGGGGAGCTTGCCTGCATCCTGTGCGATACGCATTGTACCATCTCCAATCCGTGGGATACAATTCCTTTTAATAGCATTATCGGAATTTATGCTTACATATTAAATGCATTTGACAAAGTAGATCATGCGTAGTACATTGTAATCAAAAAGGAGGGGTCACAATGAGTTTTTCGATCCGACTGACAGACACAGAGAAGGCTCTCGCGGAGAGCTATGCGAAGCTGCACGCGATCTCCCTCGGCGAGGCATTCAAGCAGGCACTCTTTGAAAAGATCGAGGATGAGTACGATATCGCGCTCGCCGAGGAGGCGTACTCAGAGTATGTGAAGGGCGGCAAGCAGGCGAAGCCGATTGAGGAGTTGTGGAAGGAACTGGATCTGGAAGATGAAGTACGAAGTACAGACAACATCCGCCTTTGATCGGGAGTTCAAGAAGCTGGATCGCTATACACAGCGTATCCTTCGTGGCTGGATTACGAAAAATCTTATCCACTGTGAGAATCCGCGTGCATTTGGCAAGGCACTCACGGCGAACCGTAAGGGACAGTGGCGCTATCGGATTGGTGACTATCGTCTGATCTGTGCCATTGAGGATGATCGCCTTGTCATCCTTGCACTTGCCATCGGGCATCGGCGGGAAATATACTGACATCATGAGGAGTGACGGTATGCGTTATACATTCGTACAGTCGCTCGCCTCAGCTGAAATGATCGTCGTCGTAGCCCTCGTTCCAGTCGTTCCAATCGTCATAGAGATCCTCTGCGGGCGGCAGATCATCCCCATGTGCATAGATATCCTCATCCTCGTACCGATCTTCCGCAGGATAGTCCCATGTATCGT
>CAUVFG010000036.1:0-11033 GCA_963551125.1 uncultured Selenomonas sp.
GTTAATCACGTTTTCCTCCACCGTGTCATTCATCGCACTTATTTTCTTACAGCGTTATTATAGCATAAAACAGGATTTTTCTACTACATAACGCTGCCCGAAGCACAAAAAACCCGTCCTGCCAAGAGCGGCAAGACGGGATTTTCATTTGTTCGTATGTTGGCGCAACGCTCAGAGCATGCTGTGTACTCTGCCGAGCTCGCGCACCTTCTCAAGCGAGAGATTCGAGACCTTTGCAATCATCTCGAGCGGCATCTTTTCGCGCAGCATATTGAGGATCATAACACCTCGTTCCTCGTCGCGCCCCTCCGCACGCCCTTGCTCAAGCCCCTGCTCAAGTCCTTCCTCAAATTTCGCCGCCTCGAACAATTCCTGATTCCACTCAAAGTTCACCATGTCAACAACCTCCCTCGCGTGTTCTTCCAAAAAGGTTCTCATAATGTCACGTTCGATGCAGGTGCGCATCGCCGCACGGATGGCGTTCGGCAATGGCATTCCTGCGGCGACGTTCGTTTTGATTTCTCCGATAAAGCAGCTGTAGTCATGCAGTGCGCGGCTCTTCATGAGCAGTGCCTTCTGTGCGTGATAGACGACGTTGTGCACGGTCACCAGCAGTTCAAGGTACACCTTCTCATCGCCCTCATGCCGATAGGTGTCCGAGAAACGCATATCGAACTCCTCGGGCAGTTCCTTCGCACCTGTATAGAATACATGAAACTCCGGCACAGGAAGGAGAATCCGACGGTTGCGGTAGATCTGTTTGCTGTCAAACTCCTTGCGCAGTTGCTCACAGATGTAGTAGAGGCAACGCAAGGGCATATTCTCGTTCGGCGTGCTCTGATGCTCGATGAAAACCAGATGTCGCCCCGCCAACAAAAATGAAATATCGTTTTTGACCTGTGAGAGAAACGTCCCCTCCAGAGTCACAATCTCCACGGCATCATCTGCCGTGTACGTTCTCCCATGCAGTGCCCCCGCGAGTTCGCGCAGACGCTTCTCGTCATTGAAATACATGCGAAAAACACTGTCCTGATACTGCCGTCCGTGCTCACCCCTGCGCATAGCCGCTCCCTCGTTTGCATTTCTTTCCTATATTGTACGTTGTTTTCAAAAAAATCGCAAGAAAAAGCCGCCGATTTTCTTCGGCGGCATAGTTATACCTTAAATCGCCCCACCAGCTCATCCAGATCCGCGGCGAGCCCCTTGAGCTGCTCCGAGGTTGCAGCGAAGGCATCGAGGGAGACGGTCTCCTGCTCGATGGCGGATGCCGAGTCCTGTGTAAGAGCCGCGATTTTTTTCGACGCGGCAGCAATATCCCCTACCGCAACCGCAGCGACCTCTGCACAGGCGCGCACCGCCTCGATGGAGGTGAGCAGAGCGACACGGTTTTCACTCTCTGCGGGTATGAGCGTATGAATCTCCTGCATTTGGGCGGAAATGCCGTGCACGCTCGCATCAATCATCTGGATGTTTTCGTCCAACTCGCTCGCGTGTGCGGCGACATTTGTGATAGCAACGGCGTTGCACTCGACCGCCTTGCTGTTCTCGACGCTCGCCCGCCACATCGTATCCGCAAGCCCCGCGACCTCGGTCGCGCATGCCTGCGCCCGCTGCATGATCCGGCGCAGATCGCCGATAAAGGTATTGAACGACTGAACGATGCGTCCGATCTCGTCATGGCGCTCCGTTTCGATCCGCTGTGTGAGATCCGCCTCCTTGCCCGCTACCTCGTGAAATGCGGCGGTCAGCACTGCAATCGGTCGCAGAACCTCCATGATGATGCAGTAGGAGGAAATGACAAAGATAAAGAAGGCGAGGACGGTCACGCCCACCCCGATTTCCTTGGAAAGACTGATTTTATCCTGACTTGTATTGTCATACGCCGTGACGAGCTTGTCCACCTCGTCCACATAAGTGTCGACCTCGGCGGCGACGACGGCGTTTGCCGCAGTCTTCTCCTCTATTCCCACAGCGCCCGCGACGGCGAATACATCCGTACGGTATTCCTCCCAGAGCGGCTGCAGCGTGCGGAGCTGTTCTCTGACCGCCTCGTCCGACGCAGGGCGGAGATTCAGCTCCGCATCGCCCCGGCGCAACCCCGCAAGGATGCGGTCATACATCTCAATCTGCCTCATCATCGTCCGCCGAAGCTCCGCCGCCTCATCCGCCTCAGCAGGGACAAGACGCGCCGAAAGCCACGCCAGTTCGTATGCACGCATGCGCAGGGAGCCCGAGGCGTTGATGGCGGGGGAATCCCCATCGACCCGGGCAAAGGTGATAAAGTTCAGGCCAACCAGCCCGATGATAAAGACGAAGAGGGCGGCGAGCGTGATTCGTAATTTATTATGAATTGACATATTTTCCCTCTCGTTTCAATAGAAAAGTTCTTTCTGTTTGGAAAGCACTGATAAATTCAGCACCGCCATCTTGACGTATCTTTTTTGCCCGCACTTCGCCCTCAATCCTCCACAGAGCACTACTCTGCGTCCGGTTTTCCGCCTTGTTCGGACGAAAATTCTACGCCAATCTGCAGGTCTGTTTTATCCGTGATACTTTTATTATATCATAAAATAAAAGGGTATAAAAATGAAAATCGTCTATGATTCCTAAAAAAGACCATCAGCAACTACGCCGATGGTCTTTTTCTCAAAGTTTCACAAGCTCGCGCAGCCGCACGAAGTCGATGTAGGTCTCGGTCTCCGGGTGCTGCTTCAAATATCCCTGGTGCTCGTCCGCAGCGGGCTGGAACGAGGTCAGCCGCTCCATCGTCGCGTGCAGGACGCGCCGCGCCGCAGTGCTGCTGTTTGGATCGTTGAGCGTCATATCCTCACCCGTGGCGGGACAGCGTCCCTTGCCCGCGAGAAATGTGAGATAGAGCTGAATCTGCGGCTCGTCCTCCGCGCTCTCGTAGAAGACGCCCGCACGGTACATCACCCCGCGCACATAGCCCTGCCCGTCGATGCTGTAGGGTGTGACGACGGCAAAGTGCAGGTCGAGCAGCTGTGAGATGTCGATCTTCTTCGGATCGTAGCAGATCTCGATGCCCATGCGCCCGCCTGCTGCGCCCGTGGCCACGTCCTCATGCGTGGCGTTCGATGCGGCGTTGATGTAGCCCGTGCGGACGGACTGAATGCCCCGCCGTCCCGTAAAGACCTCCTCAAGCTCGTACATATCCGCGCCCGAGAGGCAGATGCGCTTTGTCATGGTGTCACCTCAGTTCGTAAAGAGATCGACCTGCCGCCCTGCCGCACGGCGTACATCGAATACGCTGAGGAGTTCGCCGACCGCCTGCGTAGGCGAGATGCCGCCCGAGAGGATCGCCTCCTTCACCTCGGGCATCCGCCCGCGTACGACGGCATCGTCGAAGAACAGGTTGTGCAGATGCTCGTCGATCATGCTGTTCATCCAGTCGAGCAGCTGACTGTCGCGGCGCTTCTTCCAGATGCCCGTCTCGGTCGTCTTGTCACGGAAGATACGAATGATCTCCCAGAGTTCGGCAAGTCCCGTCTTCTCGATCGCAGAGGCGAGGTAGGCGTGCGTCTCCCAGCCCGGCGTCGCGGGACGGATGAACTCGATCATGCGCTCGTACTGGCCGCGCGCGACCTTTGCCTTCAGGAGGTTGTCGCCGTCCGCCTTGTTGATGACAATCGCATCGGCGAGCTCCATGATGCCCTTCTTGATGCCCTGCAGCTCATCGCCCGCACCCGTCAGCACGACGAGCAGGAAGAAGTCGACCATCGAGCGCACGGTCGTCTCGGACTGTCCGACACCGACCGTCTCGATGATGATGACATCGTAGCCCGCCGCCTCGCAGAGCAGCATCGTCTCACGGCTCTTGCGTGCGACACCGCCGAGCGTCCCGCCCGCAGGCGAGGGACGGATGAATGCCTCGGGGCGGCGCGAGAGCGTGCCCATGCGCGTCTTGTCGCCGAGGATCGAGCCCTTCGTCACGGAACTCGTCGGATCGACGGTGAGGACGGCGACACGATGCCCCGCATCGCAGAGCATATTGCCGAACGCCTCGATCATCGTGGATTTGCCCGCACCCGGTACACCCGTGATGCCGATGCGCAGCGCGTTGCCCGTCTTTGGCAAAAGCCGCTGCAAGACGCGCTGCGCGAGCTTAAAATGCTTGCTGCTGTTGCTCTCGATGAGTGTGATCGCGCGCGAGAGCGTCATGCGGTCGCCGCGCTCGACGCCCGCCACATAGTCGTCCTCATTGAGGATGAGCTTGCGGCGCGGCATCCCCGTACCGTTCAAGAGTTTTGGATTGATATTGCCGACGGTCAGATCCTTGATGCCCTCGATGCCTCCCATCACGCTTGTTGTGAATTTGCAGTCCGCATCCTCGGGTACCCAGTCGGGCCGCTCTGTGGTATATTTTTCGCTCATAAAGCCTCCTTTCCAATATAGGAAATAGCTGGCGTTAAGGTTGTAGGTATGTGGGGCTTCGTGCAATATCCCAAAGCGAACCCTAGTGGAGCAAGCGGAACAAAGGGCACGTTCTGCCCCCTGCGGATTTCTACCGTTCAAGCGAAGCGCGTTTGAAATCCGCAGGTATTTAGGCAGATAAGTGCCCGACCGCTTGCATAACTAAGCGTTCGCGCGGGATATGCACAGCCCTTTTTATGATATGGCAAAACGCCGCCCTCACAGAGAGAGCGGCGCTGCAGGGGAGCACGGATGAATTGAATCCGCTCAGATTGGTGCGTGTTCCCCTATATCAGCCCGCAGCCTCTTCCTTCGCACGTGCGATGAGCAGAGTCAGGAGCTTGATGCCCGCCTCGGGGATGTTCGTGCCCGGTGCGAAAATCGCGACCGCGCCGTGCTCGTAGAGGTTGTCATAGTCCTGCACGGGGATAACGCCGCCGATGCAGACCATGATGTCGTCACGTCCGAGCGCACGCAGTTCGTCCACCAGCTGCGGCAGGAGCGTGTTGTGTCCCGCTGCGAGCGAGCTGAATCCGACCATGTGCACGTCGTTGTCGACCGCATCCTGCGCCGTCTCTGCAGGAGTCTGGAAGAGCGGTCCCACGTCGACGTCCCAGCCCATGTCGGCGAAGGAGGACGCGATGACCTTCTGTCCGCGGTCGTGTCCGTCCTGTCCCATCTTCGCGACGAAGATACGCGGACGGCGCCCCGTGAGTTCCTCGAACTCGTCCGCCATCTCGCGGGCACGGTCGAGCTCGGTCTTGTCCGTGAACTCGGAGGAGTAGACACCGGAAATGGTGTGGATCACCGCCTGGAAACGGCCGGAGACCTTCTCCACCGCGTCGGAGATCTCGCCGAGCGAAGCGCGGGCGCGTGCCGCATCGACCGCCGCTTCGAGCAGGTTGCCGTTGTCGCGTGTCTCTGCCGCCTTTGTGATGCCCTCGAGGCAGCGGCGCACATCGTCCGCATTGCGCTCTGCGCGCAGCTTCTCGAGACGCTCGACCTGTGCCTGACGCACGGCCGTGTTGTCGATGGCGAGGATCTGCAGCGGATCTTCCTTTTCGAGGCGGTACTTGTTCACGCCGACGATGCTCTCGATGCCGGAGTCGATCTGCGCCTGACGGCGTGCCGCCGCCTCCTCGATGCGCATTTTCGGCAGTCCCGTCGAGATCGCCTTTGCCATGCCGCCGAGTGCCTCGACCTCCTGGATGTGCGCCCAAGCGCGGCGGATGATCTCGTTCGTGAGCGCCTCGACGTAGTACGAGCCGCCCCACGGATCGATGATCTTGCACACGCGCGTCTCGTCCTGGATGTAGAGCTGCGTATTTCGTGCGATACGCGCCGAGAAGTCCGTCGGCAGCGCAATCGCCTCGTCGAGTGCGTTCGTATGGAGCGACTGCGTGTGGCCGAGTGCCGCGCCCATCGCCTCCATCGCCGTGCGTGCAATGTTGTTGAACGGATCCTGCGCCGTCAGCGACCAGCCCGAGGTCTGGCTGTGCGTACGGAGTGCCATCGACTTGTTGTTCTTGGCGTCGAACGACTTGACGATCTTCGCCCAGAGGACGCGCGCCGCGCGCATCTTTGCAACCTCCATGAAGTAGTTCTTGCCAATCGCCCAGAAGAACGAGAGACGCTTTGCGAAGTCGTCGACGGCGAGCCCCGCCTTGATGCCCGTGCGGATGTACTCAAGGCCGTCCGCGAGCGTGTAGCCGAGCTCGATGTCCGCCGGAGCGCCCGCCTCCTGCATGTGGTAGCCGGAGATGGAGATGCTGTTGAACTTCGGCATGTACTTCGTCGTGTACTCGAAGATGTCGCCGATGATGCGCATGGACATCTCAGGCGGGTAGATGTACGTGTTACGAACCATGAACTCCTTCAGAATGTCGTTCTGGATCGTACCCGCCATGATCTTCTTGTCAACGCCCTGCTCCTCGCCAGAGACGATGAAGAAGGCGAGGATCGGCAGAACCGCGCCGTTCATGGTCATAGAGACGGACATCTGATCGAGCGGGATGCCCGAGAAGAGGATGTTCATATCCAGCATGGAGCAGACGGAAACGCCTGCCTTGCCCACGTCACCGACCACGCGCGGGTTGTCCGCATCGTAGCCGCGGTGCGTCGGAAGGTCAAACGCGATCGAGAGCCCCTTTTGCCCTGCGGCGAGGTTGCGGCGGTAGAATGCGTTCGACTCCTCCGCCGTGGAGAAGCCTGCGTACTGACGCACCGTCCACGGACGGAAGACATACATCGTGGAGTAGGGTCCGCGCAGGCACGGCGGAATGCCGCTCGCAAAGTCGAGATGTGTCATATGCGCGTATTCATCGTGATCGTAGAACGGTTTCACGGGAACACGCTCCATGGTCTTGTGCGTGAGCGCCTCAAACGACCGCCCCGTTGCCCCCTCGAAGAGGGCACGCCACTCCTTGGAGTCTGCGGACGGGCTTTCGCCGAGGCTCATCCCCGTGAAATCCGGGTTCGTAAAGCCTGCCATTACGCAATCATCCCTTTCTTTTTCTGAAGGCTCTCAAGCACCTCATAGCAGTTCGCACGGACGGAGATGTATTCGTCAATGCCCGCTTCCTTGTACGTTTCAAGCAGATCCTTCGGTGCAGCGCCCGCGAGGAACACGCGCGCATTCGGCAGCACCTCGTGGAGCTTCGGTGCGAGTGCGGGAACGATCTCGGGGTAGGTCGCATCCGTGGAGCAGATCACGACCGCATCCGCACCGCTCGCACGCGCCGCCTCGGCCGCCTCTTCGACGGTCTTGAAGCCGTCGTTGCCGAGCACCTCGAACGCGCCGACCTGCAGGAAGCCCGTGGTGAAGTCCGCGCGCGCCTTGTGCTGCGGGATGGGTCCCATGTTTGCGAGGAAGATGCGGACGTTGTCGTTCTTTTCCGCCTTGTAGTCCTCCGTACGCTTCCTGAGTGCCTCGAAGCGCTCGCTCCAACGGTGCGATGCGATCGCCGTGACCGTCTCCGCCGCGCCCTTACCCTCCGTGACGGCAGCCATGAGCTCAGCGATGGTTGCACCCGCAAGCGCCGCCTCGATGCCGTGCTCGGGCGTACCGTCCGCCTTGAACGCGGCAAGCGCCTCGCCCAAGTGCTTCGTGTCGATGTCGGAGAGATATGCCTCGATGTCCTTCGTGCGCTGTGCCTTGAGTGCCGCCGTATCCTCTTCGCGCCGGTCAAGCAGCGTCTCCGTCATGTTTGGATACATATTGTTGCCGACGATGCGATCCTTGCGGATTTCCGACTTCTTGAAACGCTCCGCGAGAATCGCCGCAATGCCGTCCTGAATCGAGCCGGAGCGCAGTGCATCGATAACACCGCCGCGCTCCTCGATGCTCTGGAACTCCTTCCAGATCTTTTCCTTCATCTGGCGCGTCAGCGTCTCAACCGCCCACGAGCCGCCCGCAGGATCGATCGGCTGAAGCATGCCGAACTCCTCCTGCAGCATGATCTGGATGTTGCGCGCAATGCGGCGCGAGAACTCGTCGCCCTTGCGGATGGGCTCGTCGAACGGCGCGCTCTCGAACGAGTCGATGCCGCCCACGACACCCGAGAAGATCTCCGTCGTATTGCGGAGCATGTTGACGTAGGGATCGTAGATGGTCTTGAAGAAGAGTGCCGGGCGTGCGTGAATGCGCATCTTCTGCGACTCGGCATTGCCGCCGAACGCCTTGACGATCTGCGCCCAGATGGGACGCACGGCGCGCAGCTTTGCAATCTGCAGGAAGAAGTTCGCGCCCATTGAGAAGCCGAACGCGATCTGCCCCGCCGCCTCGTCGATCGTAAGGCCGCGCTCGCAGAGGGCGCGGATATACGCCGTTGCCGTTGCAAGGCAGGTCGCGACCTCCTGCACATCGTTCGCGCCGCCGCTGCTGTAGACATCGCTGCGCACGAAGACCGTGCGCAGATGCGGCGCATTCGTCTGCGCCCAACGCGCGGCAGCCGCCATGCTGTCATAGTAGGCGTCGAGCGAGGCGGGGAGCTGCCCGTCCGTTACGAGCGCACCAATCGGGTCGGCACCGATGATGCCGCGCACCTTCGTCATATCCTCACCGGCCGCGCGGCGTGCCGCCGCCACGAGAGAGAGCATCGGCAGCGCATTTGCGCCCGCATAGACATAGAGTGGGAACTTGCCGAGATCGAGCCCCTCGAGCAGGGTGTGCATATCGTCGACCGTCGTCACGCTCGTACCGATGTCGCCGACGTGCTCCGCCTTCCGTGCATCCACGCCTGCGCGTGTCGCGGAGTCGAGGACGATATGATAGATTGTCGAGCCCTTGTCGTTCTCGTGGCGCAGGAGCTCGTTGTTCTCGGAGGGCAGCGTCTCATCGCACGCCTGCGCAATGCCCCACGGCTTGCCGATGTAGCCTGTCGCATCGACGCCGCGCAGATAGTCGCCCATGCCGGGCATGACGCTCTTCGGCAGGATCGCCTCCGTGTGCTTCTTCGTATACATGGGGTCGAAGGTAATGCCCTCGTAGGTCTTCGTGAACATGACCTTGTCAAACGGGGCACCCTTGAGGAGCGCTTCGCACGCAGCTTTCCACTCCTCGTCCGTCGGCGGCGTGAACTCATCGAGAGAGACTTCGGGGAAGTCCTCGACATCCGCCGATTTCTTCAAAAGTTTCTGAAGTTCCTCGTCGCTCGACCTTTCTTTTTCTTCCGGCATAGTACGTCCTCCTTTATATATTGCGGGAAGGCTCTGTCAGTTCTATGACTGAACCAACATTGAAGGAAGCACTGATAAATTCAGCGCCATCATCTTAGCGCATCTTTTTCGCCCGCACTTCGGCGGAAAATCCTCCACAGAGTACCACTCTGCGTCCGGTTTTCCACCTCGTTCGGACAAAAAATCTACGCCAATCTGACGGACTTCATTTTATCAGCGATTCCTTAAGTAAAGCAATTCTGTGCAGGAAGGAGATGTGTTCGTGGCAATCTGTGCGATACTCCACGCAATGCATAGAGAGATCGCACGGATGACTATTTGACATCATACACAAAACTGCATTCCTTGTAAAAAAAATCGCCCTGAGCTTCCACCCTCAGAGCGTAGCCCTAATACAAGGGCAAAACGAGAACTGAAAAGATGAGCAATGTTTCCCCAAGGAGCGCATACTCCTTCATCCCGGGGAAATCTCTATGCACGGGATTCTTTTCACATGCACACAGATCTCCTCAGGATCGCTCTGCAGCACCGTGTGTATGGAAAAGGAAAAGCCCCTTCCACACGGTGTGCAGAACGGGCTTTTCCGGTATCGTTACTCAGTTCCCGATATGGTTTGATCTAGGCGCCAAACTCTTTCGAGGCGAACGAATCCGCAAAATCTCCATCCCCATCACTCGCAGGTCAATCGGTGATTGTTAATCAAGCAGGTCTCCTGGCTTCAGTTCATCGTTCTTCCGCATCTTCCCAGAGATTTCTCCCCAGTGACTGCCGACCTGAGATCGGCGCGCGGAATCACTCCCTGTTACAGTGGCGTGACCGCTCCGGCTTATGGAATCTGTGATTCCCATACCGGATTCCCTATGAAGCATTGAGGCTCTGCATGGCAAAACCTCTGCACTTGATCCAATACATATTTAGTTTTTATGGTACGATAGAATAGTACCACCGAAATCGCTTCTTGTCAACAAAAAAAGAATCACTGCGTGAATTATCTCACAGTGATTCCTCATTTGCATAATTTTCATCAATCGATGACATAGACCTCGACGGAGCGGCGACCAAACTCAATCGCCTCGTCGTAGCTCTCCATGCAGAGATCAATCGTATTGCCGACGATTGCACCACCCGTATCGGCGGCGATTGCCTCGCCGTAGCCCGGGATGTAGAGGCGCGAGCCGAGCGGGATCACGTCAGGATCGACTGCAACGACACCGTGGCGTGCGACCATACCGGTCGCCGTAACGCCGCTGCCGCCCCCGTCGCCCGGGAGATATGCGGATGCGTGCATCGTATACGCCGCACGATAGCGCGGGATGCCGCGGCTGACGCGGTCTGCCTCACGCTCGCGTGCGCGGCGCTGCTCGGCAGCCTGCTCGTTCTCCGTGAGCGTGATCGCAAGGTCTGCCGTGATTGGCGTGTCCGCAGACGGCGTGACATCGACCTCATGCGGGTTATAGCCGTACTCCGCCAGGACATCGCCGACCGTGCGGCCGCTCGTCAAGACTTGCTGCGTGTCGTCCCAGAACGAAATGCTCACGGGAACGGCGCGTCGTACGGAAATCTCTGTGTGGCGCTCGTTCTCGTTGTGAAACACCTCGTAGGTATCCTTCGCACCGAGCTTTACGCCCAGTTTCTCAAAAATATCATTGGGTCTCGTCTGCACCGTCATGTCGGTGATGGTCTCGCCGTCGACGTGCACGCTCACGCGCTGCATGTTCTTCGGCAGTCCGTTCATCGTGAATCCGCTGGAGAGAAGCATCATCCCCGCCAGAGTGGCGCAGAAGACCGTGTTCTTCTTTGTCTGAATCAGCTGTACCAGTTTCATCCACTGCATAGAATTCCCCCTTTGCTGAATGCATTTTCCCACTTCACACTGAATTTTACATGAAAAATGGGATTCAGAATAATTTCAGCGTATGTTTTCA
>CAUVFG010000037.1:0-10734 GCA_963551125.1 uncultured Selenomonas sp.
CCTGGCTTGGTGTCATCGTCTGCACACGCCTTCCCAGAGCAAGCTCCAGTGACATTGTTATGTGAAGACTCTACCTTACAGTGGCGGGACCGCTTCGGCTTGGGGAAGTGCTGATACACGCAGTGCTTCCGTTACCGAATTCCAGATTAAGTCTCTCGACGCCTATTTCCTCTTATATTCAATTTTTATGTATATATTAATGCCTATCATACAATTTTGTCAATAAGAGAATAAAGGAATCGCTGATAAAATGAAGTCCGTCAGATTGGCGTAGATTTTTCGTCCTGTCAAGGAGACAAACCGGACGCATAGCCAAAGCTATGTGGAGGATTTGTCGACAAAGAGAGGGCGAAAAAGATGCGTCAAGATGGCGGTGCTGAATTTATCAGTGCTTCCTAAAATATATATTTCTGTCATTTAAGACTGTGTTGATAAATTGCGATGAATTTGCGGCATACGCGGTTGCGTGAGAGGAATCTTCAATGCTATAATGACAGCGTTTGTATTTTGAGCGAAGGAGGTGCGGCGATGCCGATGGATGAGTTTGCGTGGCGTGTGAGACTTGCGCGTCGCCGCAAGGCGCATCAGCGGAAATTTGCCCTTGCAGCGGGGGGGATCGTTGTGACGATTGCAGTGCTCGCGTGGTACTTTGCCTACTGTATTCAGCGTCCGGAGTACGCCCTCGCGCAGGCGGTGGAGGCGGTTGCACAGCACGATTTGGAATCATTTGAGCGTCGTGTGAATCTCACAGCTGTTGCGGAGGCGGGCTATGACGATCTTACCTATGTCCTCTTTGCACGCGATACGAGTCTCAAGGAGGCGGAACGGATCGCCTCCGGCAAGTTCTACGAGAAGATCAAAGGGAGCGTTACAGAGGGGCTTGTGCGTACGATTGCCTATGCTGTGCAGCATGATGTGTGGACAGAGCCGGAGGGCGTGGACGCACTGAAGGGGCGGCAGCTCGGCATTGATTTCGAGTATCTGATGGAGTGCAGTCATCTGCGCGACACGGAGCTGGTCGCAGTTGGAGAGATCGTGCGCGACGGGCGTGCAGCGGTGGCAACTGTGACCGTGCGCGACGGCGGGACAGGGCTGGAGTTCCCCCTGCAGCTGCGCATGGAGCAGGGCGAGACGGGCTGGCAGATCGTGCGCGTAGCGAACTATCGCGCCTATCTCGAAGTGGTTCAGCGGGCGACGGGCACGGACATCTCGCGGTATATCAAGGCGACGCGTCCGATTGTTGACCGCTATAACAGTGTTTTTCGCTCTGCGCAGAACGAGTTCCGCAGGCTCACGGAGACGGCCTGGAGTACATATACGACGGAGCATCGTAAGGCACTCATCCGCCTCCTGCAGGAGGACATGATTCCGGCACTGAAAAAATACCAGCGTGAATTGGATGCTGTGGAGGTTCCGGACGGTGCCTCATATCTTGCCGCCCAGCGCAAGGCAGCGACGGAGGCATCCATTGCATCGTACGAGAGCTTTGTCAAGGGACTGGACACGGGACTGCCTGAGGACTTCGCGCGTGCCGAGACGCTGCACAAGCAGGCACTCACCTACGATCTGCGCGTCGGCGACATGATCCGTCGCAGCGCGGTGAATGCGGAGACACCCGCTACCCCGTGACAATCCTATCAAAGAAGGTCTTACCATACGCGACCGTGTGTGTGGTAAGACCTTCTTTATGCCGTGGGCATCTGATTAGTGCGCCGCAGTGCGCGCCTGCATCCCCAATAGAGGAGACCTCCCATGACGAGGAAGCTGACATTATATGCATTGTAGACGACATGCATGGAGTGGATGCCGACGATGTCCCACGCATAGCACCATGCGACGCGGAACACGCAGTACGCGGCGAGCGCGGTCATCATGGGATAGAGCGTGTCGCCGAGCCCGCGAAGTGCGCCGATGTAGATCTGGTTGATGCCGTAGAGCCAGTAGAACGGGAACGTATAGTAAACAGCATCGAGCGCATTTTCGATGACTGCGGGATCGTCGGTAAAGAGGGGGACAAGCGTCGGCGCGGCGAGCCCTGCGATGAGTGCCATGCCCATTGCGCCGCCCGCCGCAATCCGAAGACTCGCGCGCAGCCCCGCGCGGACGCGTGCGAGATCGTGCGCGCCGACATTCTGACCGATGAAGCTCGTGAGGGCGATGCCGAACGCAAAGAGCGGATAGTAGAGAAAGCCCTCGATGCGGGCGTAGACGGTCATGCCCGCCATCGCCGCATAGCCGAAGCTGTTGATGTAGGTCTGAATGACGAGCGAGGAGATGCTCATAAAGACCGCCTGCAAGCCCGCGGGAATGCTCGTGCCGAGGATGGGCATGAGGTGTGCGGGCGGAAAGAAGGGGCGAACGATGGTGAAATGCCATGCGCCGTGGAGGTGGAGCAGCTTGCGCAGGGCAAGGAGCGCCGACGCGTACTGCGCGATGACGGTCGCGGCTGCGGCTCCTGTGATGCCGCAGGGAATGACGATGAGGAGGAGCACGTCGAGCACGATGTTGAGCACGACAGCGGCAGCGAGGTAGTGTAGGGCACTCGTCGTATTGCCGAGGGCACGCAGAATCGCACTCGCCGTGTTGTAGAGAAGCTGCGCGAGCATACCGACGAGAGCGATGCGCAGATAGAGGCTTGCCTGCGGGATGAGTTCTGCGGGCGTGGAGAGTGCCGTGAGCAGGTGCTCGGTCAGCAGGATGCCCGCCGCTGTAAAGAGCAGAGCAAATGCAAGGACGGTGACGAAGATGCTCTGCACGAGCCCGCTCAGGCGCGCATACTGTTTTTCCCCGTAGAGATGGGAGACGAGCACGCTGAGTCCTGCCGAGAAGCCGATGAAGAAGTTGACAATGACGGAGAGAATGAGGCTCGCCGTACCGACGGCGGCAAGGGCGCGCGCCCCAAGCACTTGCCCGATGAGGGCGGTATCTGCGATGGTGTAGAACTGTTGGAGCAGCTGCGAGAGGAGAATCGGCAGCATGAAGATGAGCAGCTGGCGCACAATCGCGCCGCGCGTGAAGTCCTGCTGATCGGCACTGTGAAAGAGCAGAACGTGCAGATGATGCAGATTGTGATGCAGAAAATCATAGGTGAGCGGATTGCGTATGCCATAGATGCGCTCGCGGCGCTTGAGGGCGTGGAGCTTGCTGAGAATGTTATCCATAATGAGATATTTTATCACATAGGAGTGTATATGCAAACAAAAACAGGAGAACCATGCGGTTCTCCTGTGCGCTGTCGCAGCTCAGAATGCGGGGATGATTGCGCCCTTGTATTTCTCGTTGATGAAGTTCTTGACCGCCTCGGAGTGGAGCGCCTTCATGAGCGCCTGAATCTCGGGACGGCTCTCATCGCCCTGACGGACGACGAGGATGTTGACGTACGGGGAGGTCTTGTCCTCCATGAAGAGGGCATCGCGCGTCGGTACGAGATCCGCCTGCATTGCCCAGTTCGTGTTGATGACGGAGATGTCGACATCATCGAGCGTGCGCGGCAGCTGTGGCGCCTCGATCTCCTTGAAGACGAGCTTCTTCGGGTTGTCTGTGACATCCTGTACGGTCGCGGCTGCACCGACGCCGTCCTTGAGCTTCAGCAGACCTGCACGCTCGAGGAGGAGCAGGGCGCGTCCGCCGTTGGTCGGGTCGCTCGGGATGGAGACCTGTGCGCCGTCCTTCACCTCGTTGATATTTTTGATTTTGTGCGAGTAGATGCCCATCGGCTCGATATGGACGCCGAGGACGTTCGCGAGCTTCAGCTCGGGATGCTCGGTGACGAAGTTCTTGAGGTACGGCTCATGCTGGAAGAAGTTCGCGTCGATTTCCTTGTCGTTCGTCGCGAGGTTCGGCTGCACGTAGTCGTTGAACTCGACGATTTCGAGTTTGATGCCTTCCTTTGCGAGCTCGGGCTTTACGACCTCGAGGATTTCAGCGTGGGGAACGGGGGAGGCGCCGACCTTGAGAACCTTCTCCGATTTCGCGGCAGTGTTGTCCGCACCGCCGCCGCAGCCGACGAGGGCGAGCGTGGTGAGCGCGAGGACGAGGGTGAGTAATTTCTTCATAAAAACCTCCTTGATGGACTCTCTTGGATGCTCCCAACGCGAACACGGAGTTACGCAAGCGGTCGTACACTTATCTGCCTAAATACCTGCGGACTTCTTAAACGCGCGCTGCGCGCTTGAACGAAAGAAATCCGCAGGGGGCAGAACGTGTACTTTTCTCCGCTTGCTTCACTAAGGTTCGCTTATGGGAGCACCCAAATCGTTAGTCTGCAAAACGTAAATCTGCACAAGCTATCTCTTATTCAGTCGTGCGGCGAGGCTGTTGCCCGCAAACTGCACGAGCTGGACGAGAACGATGAGGATGACGACGGTTGCAATCATGATGTCGGGGCGGAACCTCTGGTAGCCGTAGCGGATGGCGAGGTCGCCGAGGCCGCCGCCGCCGATGGCTCCTGCCATTGCGGACTCGCCGACGAGGGCGATGATGACGGTCGTGAGCTGGCTGACGATGCCGGGCATGGACTCGGGCAGCAGGACGCGTGTGATGATCTGCATCGGCGTTGCACCCATCGCGAGCGCAGCTTCGATGAGTCCGTGCGGCACCTCGCGCAGCGATGTCTCCACCTGCCGCCCGATGAACGGGACGGAGGCAATGACGAGCGGCACCATCGCCGCCGTCGTTCCAATGGCAGAGCCGACGATGAGACGCGTCAGCGGGATGATCGCCACCATCAGGATGATAAAGGGAATGGAGCGCACCGCGTTGACGACGGCGCCGACGGTGCGGTTCACCATCGGTGCATCGAGGATTTCGCCTTTGCTGGTGATGTGCAGAAGTACCCCGAGCGGAACACCGATGGCGGTTGAGATCGCCATGCTAAGGGCGACCATGTAGATGGTTTCGCCGAGTGCCTTACTGAGGAGCGGCAGCGTTTCTGCGGACATAGCCGATCACCTCCTGTTTCAAATGCTGTGCGGAAAGATACGAAATCGCCGACTCGATCTCGGCGCGCGCACCGCGTATGCCGATGATCATACGGCCGAACGGGAGATCCTTCATCTGGTCGAGCGTGCCAAAGAGCATTGTGACCTCGATGTCGGGGAAGAGGCGGATCATATCCGCGAGCACGGGATCGTCCGCACTCTCGCCGAGGAAGGTGAGGCGCAGCAGCATATAGCTGTCGGGACTCGGATCCTTCGTGATGGGATTGCCGCGGAACGCCGTCGGCAGCTCGTTCGAGAGCAGGACGCTGATGAACTCCTTCGTGATTGGCTCGCGCGGCGCGGTGAATACGTCCACCACGTCGCCCTCCTCTGCGATGACACCGCCGTCAATGACGGCGACGCGGTCACAGATGTCCTTGATAACCTGCATCTCGTGCGTGATGACAACGACCGTCAGCCCCATGCGGCGGTTGATGTCGCGGATGAGCGTGAGAATAGACTTCGTCGTCTGCGGGTCGAGCGCGGAGGTCGCCTCGTCACACAGGAGCACCTTCGGATCGTTTGCGAGTGCGCGCGCAATGCCGACGCGCTGCTTCTGTCCGCCTGAGAGTTGCGAGGGGTAGGCATCTGCCTTGTCTGCGAGTCCGACGAGGGCAAGCAGCTCTGTGACCTTTGGCTTGATTTCATCGGCGGACTTTCCCGCGAGTTTCAGCGGGAAGGCGACGTTGTCATAGACGGTCGCGGAGGACAGCAGGTTGAAATGTTGAAAGATCATGCCGATGCGGCGGCGTTCCTCACGCAGCTCGCCCTCGGTCATTTTCATGAGGTCACGTCCGTCAATGAGCACTTCGCCGCTCGTCGGACGCTCGAGCATATTGATGCAGCGTATGAGCGTCGATTTGCCCGCGCCTGAGAGTCCGATGATGCCGTAGATCGTGCCGCGTTCGATGCGAAGGTTGATGCCGCGCAGCGCGTGGACATCGCCCTCGTAAGTTTTGACAATTTTTTTCAGATGTATCATATATATAGCCTTCCTTTGGCTGAGATTCCGATTAAACGTAGCACACACACGGTTTTTTGTCAATGTTTTCCCCAACACTGCGCTAAATTCTAGCTATCAAGGAATCGCTGATAAAATGAAGTCCGTCGGATTGGTACAGATTTTTTGTCCTGTCAAGGAGACAAACCGGACGCATAGCCAAAGCTATGTGGAGGATTCTAGGGCACAGACAGGGTGAAAAAGATGTGCTAAGACGACGGTGCTGAATTTATCAGTGCTTCCTGAATAAATAAAAAAGATTCGGTTGTCACTGAGGGCAATCTCGGCTATAATAGGTGCAGACCATATCCAAGTTCTCTCCTCTGTTAGAAAAGTTATTGCTAGTGAGAATCGTTTGCGCTATAATGAGGTGTCGAACGATTTTCAGGCGTGTTTCTTACGCCTTGCCATGGAGGGGGATATTACGATGCGTTGTCCAGATTTTGAGCATTTGCTCGGCTATCATGCTGCACCGCTGCTGGCGGGGCTGACGGCGGGCAGTCTGTTGTCCTTCCAAAAGAGCCGTTTTCAGGATTTCGAGGCACTGCTTGCGTCCTATGAACCCTGTTTTTCCTGTAAGGGGATCTCAACATTCCGCGTGGCGGAGGGAGAGGAGTATGTCCTTCTCCTCTTCTATCGGGCGGAGCTTGTGGCGCGTGCACTCGCGTTGCCCGCAGCGCAGGACATCCTGTGCGCGGCAGGCTATCGTATCACGGACAGCATGGAGGAGCGGCTCGAGTTCTTGCGCCTCCGTATGCGCGTGCGCAAGACGCTGCCGCCGGAGGTCGGACTCTTTCTCGGCTATCCGCCGGAGGATGTGCGCGAGTTCATCACGCGGCGGGGACAGGACTTCGTCTGCAGCGGATACTGGAAGGTCTATACGAACGAGGCTGAGGCACGCGCGCTCTTTGAGCGATACTCAGCCTGTACACAGGAGTTCTGTACGCGGCTTGAGGCGGGACGGCCTCTCGCCGAGTTGGTGCAGGCAGTATAGAGGGAGAGACTGCTCTCCCGGGATTCTATGAGGAGGATTTCACATGGCAAAGGTAGCAGTTGTGTACTGGTCCGGCACGGGCAACACGCAGAAGATGGCAGAGGCTGTTGTCGAGGGTGCGCAGGGCGCGGGCGCTGATGTCGAGCTCTTCGAGGTGGACAGCTTTACCGTCGATCAGATCGACAGCTACGACGGGCTGGCACTTGGCTGCCCGTCGATGGGGGCTGAGGAGCTCGAGGAGGGCTCGTACGAGCCGTTCTTCGCAGAGGCTGTCGAGAGCGGAAAGCTCTCCGGCAAGCCCGTCGTGCTCTTCGGCTCGTGGGGCTGGGGTGCAGGTGCGTGGATGGAGACGTGGTCTGAGCGCACGAAGGAAGCGGGTGCAAATCTCGTCAACACGTTCATTGTCGAGAACGAGCCGGATGAAGAGGGCGTGCAGGGCAGCAAGGATCTTGGTGCCGAGCTCGTCAGCGTACTCTAATACGCACTGCATTTTATGATGGGAACAGAGTCGCTTCGCGCGGGGCGGCTCTTTTTCTATGTGTGAAATGCGTTTGGAGTTATTATAATGACAGCCGACAGCATTTATTCTCATGTTTACAGCAGGATTTTCGGAGCCGTGTAGAGAATCTATTAAAAATATGTGTCATGATTTCGTTTTGGCATAAACCGGAGATTGAAGGACGGAAAGGATTGATGGTCGATGGAAACTGAGGCAGCGGCAGCCTCCGTACAGACGGTGGGGTTCATTCACCCCGTGATGGCAGACGTGATGACGATACTCTCGTTTGTCCTTGTCGTGGCGAGTGTGGGCATTGCCGCCGTTGCGACACACTACGCATGGCGGCAGACGGGCGGCACAGTCGACATCATCGAGGGGCATGTCTCGTGGCTGCGTACGGAGGCGGAGCGCCTTGCGGCGGAGATTCAGGCATCCGTGACGAAGGACAGTCAGACCGCAGAAGAGGTGGCAGCGCTCAAAGAACGGATTGCGCAGCTGGAGCTTCGACTCGTGCAGACGGAGGCGCAGGCAAAGCAGTTTGCTGCGGACATCGAGGAGCTGAAGGAGCGCCCCGCTGCTGCGCCGCCGCCCGAACCTGAGCCGGCTCCCGAACCGGAACCTGCACCCGAGCCGGAGCCGGAGGAGGAGATCGATCTCGATGCGCTGCTCGAGAGTAAGCCGATCTGGCAGGATCTGCTCGATGACTATCACGGCTTGCGCGAGACCTTTTCGCCTGAGCGCGGCGCAGAGCTTTGTCAGCCGTTCATCGACAAGTACAACTTGCATCTCCTTATTTGTTCGGATCATAATGCCGTCGAGAACGGCAAAGCGATGCCAAAGTTCGAGACGGTCGATGATGTCAATGAGGCGACGTTCTGGGCGTACGACATCCCGGGACAGCCGAATGACTTCGCTGTCATCCCAAGTCCCATGTTCCCGTACGATCAGAAGATGCACGAGGAAGCGGGGATGAAGGAGACCTTTGCCGCACGCTACGAGACGGGCAAGAGCTATGACAAACTCACCGTCGATATGCCCGCGCTCTTCTCTCTGAATAAGGGGAAGTGGAACATCGAACAGCCGGGGCTCTTGAAGCTCGAGGGATGATCTTCATACGAAACAATGGAGTTCCTGCTGAGGCGGGGACTCTTTTTTTGTCAGTGAAACAAATGCTGCCATGTTGTCATTTATATGTTATAATCCGAATATAAGAATCAAGCGGAGGGATATGCAATGGCGAAAAAGAGCAGTGCGAAGATCGGATTTGAGAAGCAGATATGGGATGCCGCAGTTAAGCTGTGGGGACATATATCGGCAGCAGAGTATCGAAAGGTGATTGTTGGGTTGATCTTTCTGCGCTACATATCCAGTGTATTTGAGAAACGTTATGCTGAACTTGTGGCAGAAGGGGATGGATTTGAGGATGATCCCGACGCCTACGAGGCAGAGAATATCTTTTTTGTGCCCGAAAATGCACGGTGGAAACTCATCGCCTCCAAGGCGCATACGCCTGAGATCGGTACGGTGATCGATGAAGCGATGCGCGCCATCGAGGCGGATAACAAGACGCTGAAGAATGTATTGCCAAAGAACTATGCAAGTCCCGACCTCGACAAGCGCGTTCTCGGAGAGGTCGTTGATCTCTTTACCAATATGGATATGGAGAGCGCGGAGAATACAAAGGATCTCCTCGGACGTACCTATGAATACTGCATCGCACAGTTTGCTGCATATGAGGGCAAAAAGGGCGGCGAGTTCTATACGCCCGCGAGTATCGTCAAGACGATTGTTGCTGTCCTGCGTCCCTTCTCAAATTGCCGCGTATATGATCCTTGCTGTGGGAGTGGCGGAATGTTCGTACAGAGTGCGAAATTTATCGAGGCGCACGGTGGGCGGCGTGGAGCTGTCACTGTATTCGGGCAGGAGTCTAATGCCGACACATGGAAGATGGCAAAAATGAACCTCGCTATTCGCGGAATTGACGCGAATCTAGGCGAATATCAGGCGGATACGTTTTTTAATGACCTATATGCAAATCTCAAGGCTGACTTTATTATGGCAAATCCGCCATTCAACAAGGATGATTGGGGACAGCCGCAGCTCAAAGAAGATGCCCGATGGAAATATGGCGTCCCTCCAGCGGGAAATGCAAACTATGCGTGGATTCAACATATGATCTCCCATCTTGCACCAAATGGAAAAATCGGGCTTGTGCTCGCAAATGGAGCACTTTCTACGCAGTCCGGCGGTGAGGGGGAGATTCGGCGCAATATCATCGAGGACGATTTGATCGAGGGCATTATTGCGTTGCCGACTCAGCTCTTTTACAGTGTGACGATTCCCGTCACACTCTGGTTCATTACGCGGAACAAGCAGCAGAAGGGAAAGACCCTCTTTATTGACGCGCGCAAGATGGGCTATATGGTCGATCGGAAACATCGCGACTTTACAGATGAGGATATTGATAAGATCGCAGATACCTTTGCTGCATTCCAAGAGGGGAAATGTGAGGATGTGAAGGGATTCTGTGCGGTTGCCACTACTGAGGACATCGCTGCGCAGGACTATATCCTGACTCCAGGGCGCTACGTCGGCATCGAGGAGCAGGAGGATGACGGTGAGCCGTTCGAAGAAAAGATGAAACGTCTCACAGGCGAGCTCTCGGAACTCTTTGCTAAGTCTCACGAACTCGAGGAAAAAATCCGCAAGAATTTGGGGGCGATTGGGTATGAAATATAATCTGGCTGATATATGCAACTTTATTAGGGAAACAGTTGCTATTAGCGAAGTCAATACAAAAAACTATATATCTACGGAAAATCTGATGCCAAATAAAGCAGGAATTACTGTTGCTGCTTCTATTCCAAAAGTAAGGCATACGAAAGCGTTCAATGTGGGCGATGTCCTTGTGTCGAATATTCGACCATATTTCAGAAAAATTTGGTATGCAAAGTTCAGCGGTGGATGCTCTAACGATGTACTGGTGTTTCGCTCCAAAAATCAAGTAGACCCTAGGTTCTTATATTATGTCTTGGCAGATGATAAATTCTTTGATTATGCTACAGCTACATCAAAAGGAACGAAAATGCCTCGAGGAGATAGGAACGCTATCATGGAATATGGTGTTCCCAATATATCATATGACTCACAACGGAAGATTGCTGACATATTGTCAGCTCTTGATGATAAAATTGAACTGAATCAACGGATAAATAAGAATTTAGATGAGGAATTCATCGCCGCCTAGAGCGTGATGTTTGAC
>CAUVFG010000038.1:0-9737 GCA_963551125.1 uncultured Selenomonas sp.
TATTGTAATCTTTCGAGCCATGGATACGCAACATAAGAATTTATCAGTGTTTCCTGTAAATTGGGGCTGTTCGTATTCCTTGGACTCACTGTTGTCTGTGGCTTTTTGATTTTCCTGCGAGATCATGTGATTGAGTGTGCGGATACGACTGCTGCGATCACAGATCTCAGCAGCCTCTATGCGGCGACGGAGGAGATTTCCGCCGCAGAGGATCGCCTTATGGGCGACGTGAAACCGGCAGAGATCATCACACGTCTCTATGGGGATGTGCAGCATATTGCGATTGTCTTCGACGGGCTGCCGGAGCGTCCGCTGACGGCGCGCATGCTGGATGTGCTGAAGAAGCACGATGGGCCTGCAGTTTTCTTTGTCGAGGGGCAGAATGCAGCAAATCAGCCCGAAACCATTGCGTTGATTCAGGAGGAAGAGCAGGAGATCGGCAACTATACTTTTGTCGGAATCAGCAGTGCGGAGAAACTACCGAAAAAACGCCTGCTCGCGGAGCTGTGCCGGACGCAGATGGCTGTTTCCGCACTCTCGCCGCAGACCCCAAGCCTCTTTCGTGCAGCGCACACCGCCTATACGGATGATCTGCTGCGTGCGCTGCGGGCGGCGGGAATTGACTACGCCGTAAAGGAGAACGTCCGCCATTCGGCAGGAAGTTTTCGCGATGCGGAGGCTGCTGCCGCTTTTGCGGCAAATGTGCCGGCGGGAAGCATTATCGCCATCAAGGTTTCCCGGCCGGTAGATCCACATGCAACTGCCCCGATACAGACAGAGGAACGTCCTGCCGTGGATAAGAAGCCGACACTCAAGGATCCGTCGCCCGTAAAACATGCCCCACCACACGTCGATGCAGCGGATGAACTGGACTGGATGCTCACGGCATTCGAGGCTGCCGGCATGCGGGTAATCAGTGTTCATGAGTTTCGCAAGATACGCTATATACCGGAAGAGCTTCTCACGGGGGAGTGTGGAAAAGGAGGTCTGTAATTGTGCCGGAGCAGGATTCGGATTCGAGAACGAATGTGCAGTGGGGCGGAAAGACTATGCAGGATGTCCTGTGTACAGAGAAGCAGGATCGCCGCCTTCTCTCGCATGTGCCGGATGCGTCAGGGCATCGCAGCAATCACAGTCGGCGCGGTGCTTCCAATGCTGCGAACAGCGAGGACTATACGCGCTATGAGCAGGATGCAAAGAACGGACAACGCTACCTTGTCGACTATCCGGTCGAGATGTGTTTGCCGCGCGGCGGCAGTCTTACGGTGCGCGCTGTCGACATCTCTACAACGGGGATTCTCGTGCGGATGGATGCTGTCGCAGGACTTACATCGCCGCCCCTTGGCGGCGATGTAAAGCTGACCTTCGAGATCACGCCCGGCTCCATGCCCGAGGGCTACGAGATGAAGGTGAAGAGGCTCCCTGCAACGGTGGCGCGCCGCTTCGAGACGGAGTCGGGCATCCTCTATGGCATGGAGTTCAAAAATAGCCTTGCGGAATATGCAGCCTCGCAGCGGCGTGATTATATGCTCTGGATCGCATCGTTCTTTCTTGCAGTTATCGCCTTTATCATCGTGCTCATGCGTGCAGAGTCCGTGATCTACTTCAAGTTCAACCGCTGGCTCTATCTCTACAGTATCATCGCGGCGACCTTCCTCCTGACGCGCTATCTCTTCGCCTCATTCTATCGTCCCGTGCGCATTGACCCCGACTTTACGCCGGGGGTGAGCATCATCATCCCGTGTTTCGATGAGGAGGAGTGGATTCAGCGCACAATTCACAGCTGTATCAATCAGGACTATCCCGTGGACAAGCTGGAGGTCATCATTGTGGATGACTGCTCGAATGACCGCTCTCCTGAGCGCGTGGAGGAGATGATCGCACAGCTAAAGGCGGCGGATACGAGCAACAATGCCTATCACGTTTCCGAGCGCATCCGATTCCTGCGCCAGCCGATGAATCTCGGCAAGCGCAATGCGATGGCACACGGGGCGCGCGAGGCAAAGCATGAGCTGTTGGTGTTCGTGGACTCTGACAGCTTTCTTGATCCCTTTGCCGTGCGCAACATCGTCCAGCCGTTCAAGGATAGAGAGATGGGCGGCGTCTCAGGGCGCACGGATGTTGCAAATACCTACACAAATTCGCTGACGAAGATGCAGGCAGTGCGCTATTCCATCGCATTTCGCATCATGAAGGCGGCGGAGGGGTATTTCGATGCGGCGACTTGCCTGTCTGGACCGCTCTCCTGCTATCGCAAGGATCTCGTCCTCAAATATTATGTGACGATTACGCAGAAGGATATTCTGGACTACTATCAAAACGGAACGCCTCTGCCGCCGCGGTCTCTCTATCTCATGTTTGAGGATGGGCGGCGCGATACGGCGATCTTTGCGCAGGAGATAATGGAGGATCTCAACTTCAAGGCGACGATGATGACCTATCCGGAGAAGTTTGCACACAAGGATCCTAAATTTTTGGAACCGAAGGATCTCCGCGAGATGGAGGCATCCTCGTTCTGGGAATTGGGCACGAACGGCTACCGCCTCGAATACATCAACGTCTTTGACCGCTACGACAATTTCATCGGGGAGATCGACCCCCTGCGTTTTGATATGATCCGCGCCTATCTCGGACGTCGTTACAATCACTATCTGATGGACTATATCCGCGACAGCGACGGTGTGCCGAAGGAGAGCGAGCGCCATATGAAGGAGCGCATCAGCTACGACTACCGACATTTACGTGATGTGTATGAGGAGGAGCTTGGCAGCATGCCGCAGACGCATGTATTGCTCCACGCAAATACGGGGAAATTTGGCAATCATCCGCAGGTCAGCGCGGTCAATGAGCGCTGGATCCGCGAGCTGTTCCCGATGAATTTTAACCGTGAGGGCTATGTGCTGAACGAGCGCGGGAGCAGTCTCTACGATCTCACGCGGATGCAGCCGCAGCCATATTGGCCGATCAATCATCTGATTATGCGGATTCGATATGATACGAATGAGGATCTTTCCTTTGTGGAAGGCGATCGGGATCCCCGCAGCGCATGGGAGATCATGGATGGGGCGGTGGAGCTCAATGGGGAGACGCTGTACCTGACTACCGTACCTGAGGGGCGCGAGCTTGCGCGGCTTGCAGGCACGGAGATGCGGGATCTGCATATGGAAACGGATCTGGAAGGAAATGCGTTCGGCGCACAGCAGATTTACCTACGTGCCACACCTGATCTCAGCAATGCGATCTGTGTCCGGCTGGTGAACAACTTCCTCGTCATCGGGGAGACCATCGGAGGGACGGAGAGCGTACTGTATAAAGAACGCGTGCCCGTGATTCTCGGGGAGCATATCCTCTCAGTTGAAGAGGATCGGCGAGATGCAATGGTGCGCGAGAACGAGACGTTTGCACGCTACGCGCCCTCCTCCACGAGTGCACAAGAGTATATCGGACGCGCAGAAGCCCTTCGGAATGCACCTGCCGCCTCGGTCAAGGATGGCGCCGCCCCCTACGAAGGCGTGGAGAGCTTTCATCGGCGCGCGCAGCATTCTCTCGTCATCCATCTGCGCGATGATTCTCTTTCTGTGGAACTCGACGGTCATGCACTGCCGGAGATCTCTGTGCAGCGCACCGAGCGCGGCGGCGTGCTCCTTGGGGCATCATGGCAGGGTGAGGCGTGGAGTCAACGCAATCTCGCTGATGATGTGTATGACGGCGTATTCCGTGATCTACGCCTGTGGTCGGGCGGCGGGCATGATGGCGCGCGTGAGCGCGTGATCTACACAAGCGAATATACGGGCTGGGAGAAGGCCGTGCATCGTGCGCAGGATCTCTGGCTGGATATTGTGGGCGTTTTTTTGAAGGGCGAATTGTCAAGTCAAGTGCAACTTTTTCTTATAGAAAACTTCATAGGGAGTACGATACCCGAGGCATTTACGTGGACGCTTGTTCAGCTCATCAAAAACCTCTTGGATGTGATCTTCCGAAATATCCGTAAGATCCTGTCCTTTCGGGAAATATTCTCGCAGCAAGCCGTTCGTGTTCTCGTTGGTTCCCCTCTGCCAAGGCTGATGTGGCTCAGGGAAGTAGAATGGTGCCTGTAGGACGGATGTTACCTCTGCGTGACGGGCAAACTCCTTCCCGCGATCCGGTGTGATGGTTTTTACGGGAAGCCCTTGGAGCGCACGAATCATGACACGGTTGACCTCACATGCGTTCTTTTTGTCCGCCTTGCCGCCGGTGGCAAAGCGGCTCTTTCGGTCAACGAGTGTGACAAGACATGCCCGCCCCGTTTTTCCTGCAACGGTGTTACCCTCCCAATCACCAAGCCGCCTCCGATGATTGGCTGCACGTGGACGGGCAGAAAGCTCGTTGCTGATACAAATTTTTCCACGGCGCTCCTCATGCCCTTTCTTATGGCGCGTTTTTCCCTTGTGCCTCAGGTTGCGTGCTGCACCACGAGCGCCGCGGGATCGCTTCGCCTCATCGAACATCCCTGCATAGATCCCTCGGTAGATCGTAGCGTAGCTGATGGATGCGCAATGTTTTTCCAAACGTAAACGTCCTGCGATTTCTTCCGGCGACCATTGATGTTTGATGAATTTGTCCTTGACGAGAGCAAGCAGGTCGGGGTTGTCCAGTTTTTTGTGCGGACGGCATTTCTTGCGACGTGTACGATACTGTTTATGCGCCATTGCAGGAATATATAATGTGTCGCTGCCGTTGCGTCGCAGTTCTCTTGAAATGGTCGCCTTGGAGCGTCCAAGCTCTTTGGCAATCACCGAGAGATTTTTGCCTTGGGCACGAAAAAACATTATCTTTTCCCGTTCAATTAGTGTAAGATGGTGGTAGTGACACATAGGATGCTCCTTGATCAATGTGGTCTTTGCAAATACCATTGTATCAGATTCCTATGTGCCACGTTTTCTTTTTTATTTGCCGTTGCACTTAGATTGTAAACTCAAGAGATATAAAGGAGCCTTGCTATGCGATCAGGCATGATCTGTCTACTCTTTTCTGCAGGCATTCTGCTCGGCGGTTGTGCAGAGGCGGAGCCTTTGAAGAGCGGGCATCACGTGCCCGTACATCTGACGACGTGGCAGAGTTATTGGGATATGGAGGAGGGCAGCCGGGACTATGCGTCGCTTCACAAAAAATTGGATGCCGTCTCCTGTTTCGCCGTCTGTTACGATGAGAACGATATGCTCTATGTGCCGGACGAAGTTCGCGCAATGGCGGCGAAATTTGGTGAAGCGGTTTCTGCCATGGGCTGTATCCTGGTCGGTCAGAGTGTCAACATTGTCCAGTCCAAACACAAGGATGCACATACGGCAGAGGAACTGATGCCGCAGCTCTTTGGACGCTGGACGACATCGCTCAATCGCGGCGGGATTGTCTATCTGCGTACGGACTTCTATACGCGCACGGAACTTGCCGTGGAGATGATGCGTGCCGTTGTGGCGGCGAAGGTGGACAATATCGCCTATAGTACGCCCTGCGCGGGGCGTGAGCAGGAGGCGGCGGATCGGAGGGACTCGCGCTATGCCATTCTGTCGGTGCAGGATATTCTGCGGGATACGGCATCACAGTATGTCTATCCCGTGGATATGAATGCGCTGCCCGAGGAGATGCGCCCCTATGTACGCCCGGTGAAGCTGGAGGGGAGTGCGTTTACAAAGGAGTTTTTAAAGCGCTATATCGGCGCGCCCGGGGTTGGGGAGAACGACCGTATGCTCGGCTTCTCGCGCAACGAAATTGCGCTTGCGGACAAGACGGGTGTCGTTAAAAGTGTTGCGGACAATACAATCTTCCTGAGTTTTGACGACTGGGGCAGCGATGACTCGATCAACCATATTCTCTACGTCCTGCGCAAGCACAAGGTACATGGCACGTTCTTCGTCATCACATGGAACATCCACAACAATCCGAATCTCCTGCGCGCGATCGCCGTCGAGGGGCATGAGATCGGCAGCCATACAAACGGGCATAAGCCGATGACGATTCAGGATGAGAAGGGGCGGCAGATACCCGTTCAGAATCCTGAGGAATATGATGAGGATGTGCGCTGCTCCTACGAGAAGCTCGCGGCGACGGTAGGGGATATGAAGCTGCCGTCGGGGCGCTATACACTCACGCGTCTCCTGCGTCCGCCGACGCTTGCCGTCAGCCGCATGGGTGTTGCGGCAATTCTTAACAATGGCTTTACCTATGTCGTCAACGGCAGCGGCAGCACGGAGGATTACAATGCCGTGACGATGGAATCGCTCGTCGGCATCATGTATCGTCTGACGCATGAAGAGGACGGTTCGGTCAAACGCGGTGCAATCCTCGTCATGCACATGAGCTCCACGGCAGACCGTACCGCAGCGGCGCTCGATCTCCTGCTCACGGCAAACGACAGCCTGCCTGAGGGGCATCCCGGCAAGTTCAAGGTTGGACTGCTGGGCGACTATCTCACGGGCGACTACGATCAGTCGATGAAGCAGGTGAAGCCTACCGCAGGCTATCAGTTGCACTAAAAAAACCTTGCACGCTTCGTTTTGCGGAAGTCGTGCAAGGGGATTTTTGTTTTCGCTCATCCACGGTTGCGTCGTGCGAGAATGCGGATGACCTTTGCGCCTGTGCTCTTGATCTTGCGAATCGGAGCGACGCGCGTTGTGGTCTTTGGGCGGATCTCGGAGGGCGAGCGGAAGTCTCCGCGCTGCAGATGGGTCGTCTTTGTTTTTTCGGGCTGGAATGCCTTGCGCATCGTACGTGCAATCGGGTCGAGTGCGGCGTTCTCTGCACATAGGTAGATGTCGAGCGAGACGTGACGCAGCTCGGGGTGGACGTGCAGTGCGAGATGCCCGTCCGGGAGGAGCGCCATCAGGGAGATGTGACCGCTCTCCTGCACGTCACTGATAATCTGCAGAGGAACGAGATCAAGCTCTCTGAGTGCATTGGAGACCTTCGCACGAAGAGCATCTTCATTGGCGCATTTTTCGGCTTTGCAATTAAAAAAATCCACTGTCAGCAACCTTGATTGAATATCCATTCGATTCAGTCTCCTTATACAGTGTCTAAATTGTTAATTGCATTATAGAGGAAAGCAGAGCCGCCGTCAAGGAATATAGTTAAATTGTCCTAAACAGAATAAAAAGTGTGCAGAAGATTGCTCGTAGAGGTTTTCGCGGTAAAATCTCATGGAAAAAAAAACGCACTTATGCTATACTGATTCTGCGCGCCTGGTGGGCAGTGCATATGGAATTATAGAACGCATACATCTTATAGGATGGAAGGAGACTCCACTTACAATGTTTGGTCTTTTTGGTGGACACGATATGGGGATTGACCTCGGTACGGCGAATACTCTGGTACATGTGAAGGGGCGCGGGATTGTCCTGCGCGAGCCGTCCGTTGTGGCGATAAAGAGTGATTCGGGCGATGTGCTCGCCGTGGGCGAGGAGGCAAAGCAGATGATCGGGCGTACGCCCGGCAATATCGTTGCAATCCGTCCGATGAAGGACGGTGTTATTGCGGATTTCGACGTGACGCAGGCAATGCTGAAGTACTTCATCCGCAAGGCAATGCGTTCGAAATCCTTTGTACGTCCGCGCGTCGTGGTCGGTGTTCCGTCGGGCGTGACGGAGGTCGAGAAGCGCGCTGTCATCGATGCGGCGCAGCAGGCGGGTGCGCGTGAGGCGTATCTGATCGAGGAGCCGATGGCGGCGGCGATCGGTGCGGGACTTCCCGTGGAGGAGGCGACGGGAAGCATGGTCGTCGACATCGGCGGCGGTACGACGGAGATTGCCGTCATCTCGCTCGGCGGCATCGTGACGAGCCGCTCCATCCGCATCGGCGGCGACGAGATGGATTCGTCGATTGTGCAGTACATCAAGCGCATGTATAACCTCATGATCGGCGAGCGCACGGCGGAGGAAATCAAGATCACGGTCGGTACGGCGATTGTGACGCCGGATACGGATCGCACGATGGACATCCGTGGGCGCGATCTCGTGAGTGGTCTGCCGAAGACGCTGACAATCCGCGCGAAGGAGATCCGCGAGGCGCTGAACGAACCGATCTACAAGATCATCGATGCCGTGAAGGGCACGCTCGAGAAGACACCGCCCGAACTCGCGGCAGACGTCATGGATCACGGCATCATGATGACGGGCGGCGGCGCACTCCTCATGAATCTGGACAAGCTCCTCTCGCATGAGACGGGTATGCCCGTGCTCGTATCCGAGGATGCGCTCTCCTGTGTTGGCGAGGGGACGGGGCGGACGCTTGAGAACATCGGACTGCTCAAGAATGTCGTCATGTCCTCGAAGAAATTGAAGCAATGATCGACCGAATTGGACGGGCAAGGCAGTCGGGACGCAAGATCTGGGCGCTGCTTTTCGTTCTGCTCGCGCTCTTCTGCGTCATTTTCTTTGCTGCACGCGGACGCTTTCAGGCAACCGCCTCGACGAGCACGGTGGGAACTGTGCTCGCACCGTTCGAGATGGTCTTCTCCTATGCAGGGCAGCAGATTCAGCATGTGACATCGAATTTGTGGGAAATCGCTACGGTACACGAGCAGAATAAGATGCTCAAAAGTGAGATCGAGCAGCTGCGCCGGCAGAATACGATGGCGGAGGAATATGCGGCGGAGAATGTGCGCCTGCGTGAACTCCTCGCGTATAAGCAGGCGGCCCGGCAGTTCGATCTCCTTCCTGCGCGTGTGATCGGACGGGATGCAGCACTCTGGACGAGCACGATCGTCGTGGATCGCGGCTCGAAGGACGGGGTACGCGAAAATATGCCCGTTGTGACGGGCAAGGGGCTCGTGGGGCGCGTGACGGAGGTTTCGCCACTCTCGTCCAAGGTACAGCTGATCCTCGATGTACGCTCCTCGGTCGGGACGCTCATTCAGCGGACGGAGTCGCGTGTGACGGGCATCGTCACAGGGACGATGGACAATCCCTATATGCCGCAGATGATCAACATCCCGCGCAATGCGGATGTGCAGGACGGCGATGCCGTCATTACATCCGGCTTCGGTGGCATCTATCCGAAGGGCATTCCCGTCGGACAGATCGTCTCGCAGCACAGCGATGATACAGGCCTGCTCAAGGTTGCGCTCATCGAGACGGCGGTGGATTTCCAGCGGCTCGAGGATGTGGCGATCATCACGGCATCACGCGAGGCACCTCCGGAACCGATTCAGCCTGCTCCGCTCAGTCCGGGTGCGGCTGCTGCGGCAGAGATCTCTGTAACACAGGCAAAGGCGGCGGAGCAGTGAAGGGATATAAATTCTTTATCTTGTTCTTTATCCTCCTCTTTGTCCTGCAATTCTCGTTTTTGCCGCTCATTGCCGTGTACGGGGTTGTTCCCGATCTGCTCCTTCTGGCGACAGTTTCCTATGCCTTTCTGCGCGGCAGTGCGTGGGGTGGATTCATCGGCTTTGCATTGGGGCTGATGGAGGATCTCAGCATCGGCTCGTTCTTTGGGCTGCATGCATTCACGCTGACATTGATCGGACTCTTCTTCGGGCGCTTTTCGGATCGCGTGTTCAAGGAGCAGTTTTTCCTGCCGATTACGGCATCCGTCGCGGCAATATTTGCCAAATATCTGATCTCTGCACTGCTTGTGTATCTGCTTGGCTATCATTTCAATCCCTTCCTGCATATGGGGCGCGTACTTCTCATTCTGCTCCTCTTTCAGCTGATCTTTGCGTATCCGATTCATTGGGCGACGTTCCATCTGGATAAGCGCATACG
>CAUVFG010000039.1:0-9567 GCA_963551125.1 uncultured Selenomonas sp.
GCGGAATGACAAGGTGCATGACAGCGATTGCGAGCAGTGCCGCCGCAATCCCCATCAGTGCCTGCCCCGCCCAGTGACACGTCATCCACGAGCCGTCGGGACGCGCCTCACAGGGCGCAAATACCGTCTGTATGCCGATAAAAAAGATAAGATTCAGCACGACCAGCAGGATATCCGTAATGCCCCACCTGCGTTTCTTTTCATTCATGGTAACAACTCCTTCGATGAGATCAATCGTCTTCACATCGTAACAAAATTAAGAATAGCTTTCAATGATTTTTTCAACAAATACAAAAAGAGCCGCAGATTTGCGGCTCCGAATTTACAAATGGCAGGGGTAGCTGGACTCGAACCAACGCATGCGGGATTCAGAATCCCGTGCCTTACCAACTTGGCGATACCCCTGTGTCGCGCTTGCGGCAACATAGGGAATTATAGCGGATGTACGCACCCTTGTCAAGAAAAATTTTCTGTTCCTATGCCTACTCCTCCTCCGGATACTTCATCCCCCACGAGCGACGAATCTCCGTCATCAGCTCCATCACGTCAATCGTGTAGCCGAGCTGCATATCGTCGCGCTCGCCCGCGACCGCCGCCTCCATATCACGCACCTCGTAGACGAGTGCATCTGCCGTGCTGCCCTCACTGATCTCCTCCGTGCGCCCGTCCGCCGTCCATGTGATGCGTGCACTCTCCCCACGCGGATACTCGAACATTTCCACATAGCCGTTTTCAAACGCAATCGTCCCGCGCTTGGGTTGCTTGGCATGCAGGGAGAGCGTGATCGCCGCCATCTCCTCTTCTTTATTTTTCAGTAGGATGGACGCCTGCTCATCGACACCCGTCGGCGCAAACTTCACCTGAGAGAGCACCTCCGTCGGCTGTGACGAGAGGAAGTATCGGACGAAGGAGAGCGCGTACACACCGATGTCGAGCAGCGCTCCGCCCGCAAGGCTACGGCTGAAGAAGCGATTCTTCATATCGTATTCTTTGAAGCTGCCGAAGTTCATCTGTATCATGCGCAGCGGCCCGAGCGAACCGCCCGCGATGATCTCGCGCAAACGCCGATAGATCGGCATATGATAGATCGTCATCGCCTCTGCGAGTACAACGCCGTACTCGCGCGCACAGACAACCGCACGCCCCAGTTCCTCCGCATTCAGCGTGATGGACTTCTCGCAGAGAACGTGCTTGCCCGCTGAGAGCGCGGGGATCAGATAGTCGATATGCGTATTGTGCGGCGTCGAGATGTAGATGATGTCCACATCCTCATCCGCGAACACATCCTCCATGTGCTCATACACCTTCGGAATACCGTACTGCGCAGCGAACTCCACCGCCTTCGCATGCGTCCGATTGCCCACGGCGTACAGCCCGCCCCCGAGCTTTTGGAGCGCCTCTGCGAGCTGATGCCCAATCACGCCGCAGCCAAGCGATGCCCAACGATATCTGACGTTTGACATAAAATCCCCTCCTTGCCGATTCATTCGACACGAAGGGGATTTTTCCTGTTATGAAGTTTCCATGAGAAAATCAGAGATCGTCGTCCTCGTCCGCCTCCATGGTCGAGGCATGGAAGAGCTGCGTGCCGTTCTTGCCCGCCTCTGCCGCCTGCTCCATGAGTGCGAGGATGTCGTATGAGCCGCCGATGAGTTGCGCGCTGACCATCTCGATGAGCATCGGGAGGTTGACGCCCGTGACAATGCCGTACGCCTCGTTGTTTGCCGCGATACGACACGCTGCGTTGTACGGGCTGCCGCCGAAGAGGTCGTTGAGGAAGAGCACGCCGTCCGCACAGTCCAGAGTCTCAATCGCTGCCTCGTACTTTTTCACCACGTCGTCGGGTCCCTCGCCCGGCACGAGCGTCACCGCACGCACATTCGTCTGTGCGCCGCAGATCATCTCGCAGGACTTCACAATCTCCTCGGCAAAGATCCCATGCGTTCCAACAATGATTCCAAACATCTGTGTACCCCTTTCATTCCACCATATGAATCTTCTTGAGGAAGTGATAGATGCCGTCGGCATCGTTCGCCTCCGTCACACTGCCCGCAATTCTCTTGATCTCCTCGGGAGCATTGCCCATTGCAACGCTGTGCCCGACATAGCGCAGCATGGCGATGTCGTTGTAATTGTCGCCGAAGGCAAGCGCCTCCGAGCGGTCAATCCCATAGTGAGCCAGCAGGACGGCGATCCCCGTCGCCTTCGATACGGTGCGCTCGTTGATTTCGAGCAGATGCGGCGCCGAGCGCAGGACGGCGAGCGTCGGAAATGCCGCCGAGAGTTCCTGCTCCATGCGCGCAATCAGCTCCGGTGCCCCCATCGCAAAGAGCTTGTTCGACAGCGTGTCCGCCGCGATGAGCGCCGCAAATTCTGCCTCGACGGAGGTAACGGTCGTAATCCGCTCCTCTCTCTGCACGTCGGGGTCGGCGCGGTCACGCACATACCATGTGTCCCCTGCGTAGTAGCTCAGTGATACGGCGGGGTAGTCCCGCGCGACCTGCGCGAGAACCGCCTCCGTATGTGTGCGGGTCATGCGTTCGTCATGAATCTCACGCCCGTCCGGCGTGCGGACGAGTGCGCCGTTGTAGCTGATGACGGCGGCAGGCGCACCGAGCTCCTCCACGATGGGCGCAATCGCTGCGGGCATCCGCGCGGAGACGAGAGCGAACGGGATGCCGCGCGCCGTAATCTGGCGGATGGCGTCCGCTGTGCGCGGCAGGACGTGATGCTCCGTATTGAGGAGCGTGCCGTCGATGTCGGAAAACACAATCTTGTAGTCCATATTCCCTCCCTTTTCCCATATGTTGATACTGTGACCGTGGTCTAACGAGATGGAGCAGTGTCCCTAAGCGAACCCTAGTGGAGCAAACGGAGAAAAGAGTGCGACCCGCCCTCTGCGGATTTCTACCGTTCAAGCGAAGCGCGTTTAGAAATCCGCAGGTATTTAGGCGGACGAGCACGCGACCGTTTGCGTAACTAAGCGTTCGCGTGGGACTTGCTCCATCATATTCCCCCGCTCACTGCTGCAAAATCGCATTGACTTCCTTTTGCAAACGGTTGAGCGCGTTGTGGAACGGCGGCGGCTCCTCGATCAGTGCCGCGATGGTGCGGTCGGCATAGAGCATGACCTCCGCGTGGCGGTCGAAGTGGTCGGGGGTCACCGAGCGTTCCATGGCGCGCCCCACATCCTCAACAGTCATCGCACTCTCCCCCGAGTCCCAGAGAAAGATCTCCTCCGCCCCGCGCGCCTGCAGGACATCGCGGCGCGCGGGGAGCGCGTGCGACTTCTCGAGCACCATCGCCTGTATCTCGGGGTCACAGCTGAGGAGCTTCATGAACGACCACGCGAGTTCGCGCCGCTCCGTGCGCGCGCTCATGCCGACGAGCAGACTGTTCATCACGGAGGTATTGCCTCCCGAGGGTCCCGCAGGCAGCGGGATGCAGTCCCACTCAAAGGAGCTGTACTTCTTGACGCGCCACGGATAGGGCTTGTATGTGCGGTACTCGGCAAAGGTGAACGGACGGAACGCCACGCGCCCCATGTCGAAATCGCGCGCCGCGACCTTGCGCCCCGCGTGCGCCGCCTCGATCTCCTTTAGAAAGCGCAGCGCCTCCTCCATACGCGGGTCGGCGAAATAGGATGCCTTGCCGTCCGCGCGAAAGAGCCGCACGCCGTTGGACACCGCCGCCTGCTCCCACGTGTAGTCATAGCAGCCGAACTGATCCGGCACATCGTCCCCGTCCGTATCCTTCGTGAGACGTTTCGTCAGCGCGAGAAAATCCGTCCACGTCCAGTCGAGCGGGGGCATTGCAAGTCCCTCGCGCGCGAGCAGGGTCTTATTGACAAACATGAGGGTAATCATGTTCTCACAAGGCAGCGCATAGCTGCGCTCCTCATATTGCCCGTTCCGAAACGCCGTGCCGTCGTAGACCTCTGCAGAAAAGTCCGCATCGCCCTCCATCAGCGGCGTGAGGTCATACAGTGCCCCCTTCTGTGCATACAGCGCAAAGTCCTCCGCCGAGAGCAGGAAGACATCCGGCTCCTCCCCCCTCAAAAACTGCCCTGCCAGCCACTCCGCATAGTCCTCGCGCTGAATCCCGCTCACATAGACGACATGGATGCCAGGATGCACCGCCTCGAACTTCTCCCTCGCACGATCGATGATGGCGTAGGGTTCGGCGTGCGGCACGCCCCAGTTGCTGCCCGCGAAGACCCCAACGGTCAGAACGGGGCTGCTGCGCGGCACGAGCCATGCGATGCAGAGGATGGCGATGAGGAGGATGAGGAGGGCAAATTTATTGGGCCGTTTCACACGCATCTCATTTCTGCCCTCCCCCCTTCATCTGCGAGAGACCGATCTGCACCGCCCAGAGTGCAAGCTGTGTACGGTCGCGCAGGTTCAGCTTCGAGAGTGCCGTGCTGAGACTATTGCGCACCGTGCCTTCGGAGAGGGAAAGCGCGGTCGAAATCTCCTTGTTCGAGAGTCCCCTGCCGACGAGCTGGGCAATGCTGCGCTCCGTGTGCGTCAAGTCACGCATTCCCTGCAGATCCGTCTCCGCGACATACGATCCCTGCGCCATACGGCTGAAGAGTTTCACCACCTTGTTCGTCACATCGGGGTTGAGTATGTTGCCCCCTGCCGCGACAGTGCGGATCGCACCCGCGAGTTCCTGCACGCTGCCACCCTTGAGGAGGTAACCGCTCGCCCCGTATTTCAGCGCGGAGTAGACATAGTCGTCGTCGTCAAAGGTCGTAAGGATGATGATGCCGACGTCGGGATAGCGTTCCTTGACTGCCTTCGTCGCAAGCACACCGTCGAGCTCGGGCATACGGATGTCCATGAGGATGATATCGACGGGCGTCCGGGCGAGGAGTTCCAGAGCCTCGCGCCCGCTCCGCGCCATCGCCGTTATCGTCATGTCCGCGTTCATTTCGAGCACGATCTTCAGGCTCTCGCGAATGAGTTCCTGATCGTCGGCAATCATGACGTTAATCATGCGCCCCTCCTCCCCCGCTGAGCGGGACTTTGACCTCGACGATGAAGCCGTTCGCACTGCGGTACTCAACCGTACCATGCAGGAGGTACAGACGCTCCTGCATATGCCGCAGCCCAAAGCCCGGAGTTACCTCCAGGCAGCCCGCGCCGTCGTCTGCAATGCAGATATCGAGGATGCCCGCCTTCTCGCCGATCGTGATGCGGACGTGCCGCGCCTGACCGTGCCGATGGGCGTTCGTCAGACACTCCTGCAGGACGCGGTAGATGACATCCTCCTGATCCTCGCGCAGATTCGCCGGCCACCGCTGCACGTCGAGCGTGACCTCCATGCCCGACGCCTGTGCATAGTCGCGCATCATGCCCGCAATTGCCTCCTGAAAGGGGAGCTTTTCCATCGCGTCGGGGCGCAGCTTCTTCATCGAGCGGCGCACGTCCGTGATGCCCTTCTGCGCCGTGTCACGGATGCGTGCGAGCTGCTGCCGCGTGAACTCCGGCGCACTCTCGAGCGTCACCATGCACGCGTCCAGCCCTGCGGTAATGCCCGTGAGCGCGTGCCCGAGCGTGTCGTGGATCTCGCGTGCGAGACGGTTGCGCTCACGCGTCTCCGCCATGCGTCCCGCATGGATGGCGTATGCCCTCAGACGCGTATTGGCTTCCTCAAGTTTTTCGTTGAGCAGCCGCACGCGTTCGCGTTCCTCATTCTTGTTCTTGATGAGCAGGACGAGGTAGGAGACAAAGAGGATCGTATTCAACGAGGAGGAGGCGCTGCGCAGCGCACGCAGGATGCTCTGCGTCTCCCCATTGTAGTAGGCGACGTACGCCTCGAACGGGATGACGTGTGTCTGGTAGAGCGCGAGGTTGACATTTGCGATGAGGTAGAGCACGACCATCGCCCCAATCAGGAGGTAGGCGCGGTGATGCCCCTCGTACCGCTGCATCATGTCCGCAACCACGAGCAGCACCATGCCGTCATAGGCAAAGTTCACACTACGCATGAGTGTCATACAGGCGGCGATCTCAAGCGTCAACAGGAGATAGAGACGCGTGCGCCGTGCGGATGTGTCGAGCCGATAGAGCCAGCCGAAAAGTGCGAGCAGGAGGAAGGACATCGCCGCCATGATGCTGCTCTCCACGGGCGAGAGTGGGAGCGCGTCCACCTGTTTCAAAAAGGCGTACGCCCCCATCGACATCTGGATCTTGTACTGCGTCAGACAGAGGAACGCCGTGAGCAGCGCGGTGACAATGGCATTATAGGCATAGAGAAGCCAATGCACCTCCTCAAACGCGCGCCCGTGCACCAAAAATCCCGCTGCCGTCATTCAGTCCCATCCCCCGCCGTCATTTTCATCCACGTTCTCGGCTGTCAGCAGGCGGGTCGGCAGGGCGATGTCCTCCGCCCCCTCGCCCGCGAGGATGCGATATGCCTGCTCCGCCGCCATGCGGCCGATGCTGCGCGGGGACTGCACGGCGGTCGCCGTCATCCAGTGGGCGCGGATGAGGTCACGGCTCTCGGGTACGCCGTCCACGCCATAGACCAGCGTCTCTCCGGGCGCGCGCCCCGCGCTCTGGAGGGCGGCAATCGCTCCCATGGCGGCGGGGTCGTTCAGCGCCATCACGACGTCAATCTCGGGATGCTGCGCGAGCATATCCTCCATGACAGGCATTGCAATCTCAAGCTGCCCGCTGCACTCCTCCTCCGCCACAATCTGAAAGGAGGGATACTGTGCAATCGTCGCACGAAATCCCTCGATGCGCAGCTCCGCCGAACGCGCCTCGGAATGCTTGAGGAGGGCAATGCGACCGCCGTCCGCGTGTGCGATGAGATGCTCCGCACACTGCACACCCGCGCTGTAGTTGTCCGAGACGATGGTAGCGGCGACGTAGCCCTCCTCTGCAACATTTGTATCGATGGCGATGACGATGACATTTGCCGCCCGCGCCTGTGCGAGCGCGGCATCCATGCGCATACCGCCGACGGGGTTGATGAAGAGAACGCGCACACCATCCGCAATGAGCCCCTTGATCTCCTCGATCTGCCGCACGGCATCCAGTGCAGGGTCGCGTGAGAGGAGCACATCGCCGTGGTTCTCGACGACGGTGCGGATCTCCTCGTCGATGATCTCATAGAACGGATTGTTCGTCGTCATGTAGACGGCACCAAATTTTGCGCGCCCCTCATTCCCGCGTGCGGAGTGGTCGGTCTGTGCAAAGAGGGCGCAGACGAGCCCCGCAATCAGCACGAGGGGGAGCAGTATCCACCGCCATGACAAAGGTTTCTGCATCGTACGCCCCCCTCATGCGAACAGCTCTCATCTCATTATATACCAAAAGGAGGCTGCCGTACGAATTTTTTCTTCGTAAAGCAGCCCCTCCGAAAATCTGTTGATTAGGCGAGCAGACCGATCGCGTAGCCGATGATGCCGATCGCGAAGAGTCCGAGGATGATGAGCAGCGGGTTGACGCCCTTGCGCAGGAGATACATGCAGGCGAACGTCATGAGGAGCGGAACAATGCTCGGCATGAGGCTGTCGAGAATGCTCTGCAGCGTCGTGACGACGACCTCGCCCCGTGCGTTCACATATTCGGACAGGACAAGCGGCATATTGACCGTCGTCCACTTCGCAACGAGTGCGCCCATGACGAGGAGTCCGAGGACGGACGCACCCTCCGTGAGATAGCGCATCTTGTTGCCGCCGATGCCCTCGACCAGCTCCGTGCCCTTGGAGTAGCCGTACATGACGCCGTACCAATGCGTCAAAAGGCGGATGGCATTGAACGCGACGAAGAAGATGATCGGGCCGATGATGCTGCCCGTGAGCGCAATGCCCGCACCGAGCGCTGCGAGAACAGGGCGCAGCGTGCCCCAGAAGATCGGGTCGCCGACGCCGGCGAGAGGTCCGATGAGACCAACCTTGACACCTGAGAGGGTCTGCCCGCTGATATCCGCACCGTTTGCGCGCTTTTCCTCCATCGCGGCGATGATGCCCATGATGGCGGCACCAAGGAATGGCTGTGTGTTGAAAAATTCGAGGTGACGCTTCAGCGCCGCCTTGAGTTCATCGCCCTGATAGAGCTTCTTGAGCGCCGGAATCAGCGCAACGCAGAAGCCCATCGCCTGCATACGCTCAAAGTTGAAGGAGCCGAGCAGGAAGTTGGAACGGATGAAGATCCAGAAGAGATCTCTCTTGTTTAACGTCTTAGTCATCGTCCTGCCTCCTTACATCAGATCCGAGTCATCGACATCGTCGATCGGGTTGCCCGTCGCACCGCCCGCACCTACAGCGGCAGCCTGCGCCTCACGCTCGAGCCCCTGAATGTGGAAGTACGCGCAGAGGAGTCCGACCGCGCCGAAGCCGATGAGGTTGAAGTCCGTGAAGACCGCGAGCAGGAAGCCGAGGAAAAAGAACGGCATGAGCGACTTTGCATTCATCATGTTGATGACCATCGCATAGCCGACGACGACGATGAAGCCGCCCGCGACCTGCAGACCGCGCGTCACGACCTCGGGAATCGAGCTGAGCATGGCGCTGACCGTATCCGTGCCCGCAATGAGCGCAACGAGTGCAGCGGGGACGGCGACACGGATCGCCTGCAGGAGGAGACCTGAGATGTGGCACATCTCGATGCCGAACGTATTGCCCGCATCTGCGAATTTATCCGCGAGATGCTGGAAGAAAACCGTGATGGTACGCACGAAGATCGTGAGCACCTGACCTGCCGCCGCCAGAGGCACGGCGAGCGCAATGCCCGCTGCAATGTCCTGATGACCGACAATGACGAGGATGGTCGCAACCACCGACGCGAGCGCCGCATCCGGCGCCATTGCCGCGCCGACGTTCATCCAGCCGAGCGCCATCAGCTCGAGCGTGCCGCCGAGGATGATGCCGGTTGTGATGTCGCCAAGCACGAGTCCGACGAGCGTACAGGCAATCAGCGGACGATGGAACTGCGCCTCATCGAGCACGCTCGCCATGCCCGTAATCGCCGCAACGACGATGAGCATTACAAACTGTACTGTATCCATAAATCCAACCTCCCATTTCCTAGGGAATCGCTGATAAAATGAAGTCCGTCGAATTGGTACAGATTTTTTGTCCTGTCAAGGAGACAAACCGGACGCATAGCAAAAGCTATGTGGAGGATTTGTCGACAAAGACAGGGCGAAAAAGATGTGCTAAGACGGCGCGGCTGAATTTATCAGTGCTTCCCTAAAGAGTGTCCAATCCCCCCAATGGATTGGAGCCCTTCAAAGACCGTTATGCGAGCCCCTTTGCCTTCAGCGCTGCCATCACGTCGCCCTTCGGCTCGTTCCACAGCTTGCGAATCTCCACCTCGATCCCCATATCGAGGAGTTCCTTGATCGCCTTGACATCGTCCTCGTTGACCGCGACCGCCTGCGAGATCATCGTATCGCCGTCCTTGAAGCACTTGCCGCCGAGGTTGACGGACTTGAACGGGATGCCGCCCTTCACCGCGCGCACCACATCGGCGGGATTCGTGAAGAGGAAGAGTGTCTTGAACGAATCGTACTTCGGATCCTTGTACGCGGCAACAGCCTTGTCCACGG
>CAUVFG010000040.1:0-9454 GCA_963551125.1 uncultured Selenomonas sp.
CCGGTTTGCCTCCTAGTTCGGACGAAAAAATCTGCGCCAATCTGACGGACTTCATCTTATCAGCGATTCCTTAAAGCCTCATAAAAAAGAGGGGCCTATCCCCTCTATTCCTCCGACGTCCGCACGCTGCGGTTGATCGTCGTAAGCCCGCGGTAAACCGTCCCGATGTCGAGATCGTCGCCGCGCGACTCCATATATTTCTCCAGCTTGCGCTTCACGCGCTGGAGCGCATTGTCTATGGATTTCACCTGACGGTGCAGGTCGACGGCGATCTCCTGATAGGACTTGCCGTCCAGATAGCTCATGAGCACGCGCCACTCGAGGTCGCTCAGGATCTCCTCCATCTTCTGCTCGATGTCGATGAATTCCTCGTGACTGATGACGAGCTCCTCGGGGTCGCTGATCCGCGCGCCCGAGAGCACGTCGAGCAGCGTGCGGTCAGAGTCCTCGTCGTAGATGGGCTTATTGAGCGAGACGTAGGAGTTCAGCGGGATGTGCTTCTGCCGCGTCGCCGTCTTGATCGCCGTGATGATCTGCCGCGTCACGCAGAGCTCGGCAAAGGCGCGGAACGAGGACAGCTTGTCCTCGCGGTAATCGCGGATCGCCTTGAAGAAACCGATCATGCCCTCCTGTACGATGTCCTCGCGATCCGCGCCGATGAGGAAGTAGGAACGCGCTTTGGAGCGCACGAAATTACGGTATTTGTTGATGAGATAATCGAGTGCCTCATCACCCTCACAGGAGCGAATATGTGCGAGCAATTCTTCATCGGTACAACCGTCGTAGATGCTGCTCTCCGCATTCACCTCGTCCGGCTCTTCCTCTGCCTCGAGTTCGCCCGCCTCCAGTTCATCCGCCGCCCGTTCCTCATCCAACATGGAGTTTTGCTTATCGCCATAAAAAATCATACGATTGCTCCGTCACCTTCAAAGGATTCCTTGGGGAGCTGCCAGCATACGCAACGCTCCTGCAAACACTCTAACGTGCCTTTATTATACCCCGATTGCAAAACTTCCGTCAAGGCAGAAAAAAGAGAGCCACGTTTCATGGCTCTCCGGACAGAGCTGTCAAATACGCTCCCGAATCACAACCTTCTCCACGCCATCCGTGTCATGCAGGAGCACGGACACATCCTCGAGCGCGGCAGTTGGCACATTCTTGCCGACGTAGTCCGCGCGGATGGGCAGCTCCCTGTGCCCTCGGTCGATGAGCACGGCAAGCTGGATCATGCGCGGGCGTCCGATGTCGAGGAGTGCGTTCATCGCCGCGCGGATCGTACGGCCCGTATAGAGCACATCGTCAACGAGCACGATGGTCTTGCCCGTGATGTCATGCGGCATCTCCGTCGGGTGCACGATGGGCTGATAGGAGAGCTCATTGAGGTCGTCGCGGTAGAGGGTGATATCGAGCACGCCGCGCGGCAGCTCACGCTGCTCGATGCGTGCAATCTCCTCCGCAATGCGCGCGGCAATGGGAACGCCGCGCGTGCGGATACCGACGAGCACGAGGTTCTCCGTGCCCTTGTTCTTCTCGACGATCTCGTGTGCGATGCGCATGAGCGCGCGCCGTATGCCATCGTCGTCCATCAGGACCGCTTTTTCTCTGAACTCTGCCATGCAATCATCTCCTTAGCGTATGCAAAATCTCCTCCATATCTGCGGGAAGCGGTGCGGTAAACGTCATCTCCTCCCCCGTGCGCGGGTGCGCAAGGCGGAGGGTCAGCGAGTGGAGCGCCTGCCCCACGATGGCAAAGGGATTCTTCTTCGCCGTGTACTTCGTATCCCCCACGAGCGGATGCCCGATGCTCGTCAGATGAACGCGGATCTGATGGGTGCGCCCCGTCTCGAGGCAACAAGCGATATAGGTATATGCACCGAAGCGCTCGACTACCTCAAAATGTGTCGTCGCAGGCTTGCCGTTCTCGCGCACAATCGCCATCTTCTTACGATCGGTCGGATGACGCCCAATGTCGCCCGTGATGACGCCTGCGCGCGGCACGATGTTCCCGTATACAATCGCACGGTATTCACGCCGCGCCTCCTTGTCCCGAATCTGACGCGCGAGGAAGTGATGCGCCATATCGTTCTTCGCCGCGACCATGACGCCCGAGGTATCCTTGTCGAGGCGGTGCACAATCCCCGGACGCAGTGCCCCGTTGATGCCCGAAAGATCATGACAATGCCACAGCAGCGCGTTGACCAGCGTCCCCGTATAGATGCCCGCTGCGGGATGCACAACCATGCCGCGTGCCTTGTTGATGACGATCATGTCCTCATCCTCATAGAGTATGTCGAGGGGGATATCCTCCGCGCAGATCTCGACCTCCTCTGCGGGCGGCAGCGTACAGACGATTTCCTCCCCGCCGCGCAGCTTGTAGTTCGCCTTACGCGCCGTGCCATCCACCGTGACCTGCCCCGCCTCAATCAGACGCTGTGCGTAGCTGCGCGAGAGCTCCGGGATATGGCGCACGAGTGTCACATCCAGACGCTCTCCCGCGTGGTCGGCTGTGAACACATTGCTCATCATCGGATTTCCCTTTTCTGCACGAAGAGCGCCCAGAGCACAGCTGCCGTCCCCAGCACGATGGCAATATCCGCAATGTTGAACACGGGCCAGACGCGGAAGTCGAAGAAATCCACGACGTGCCCGAGGCGGATGCGGTCGATGAGATTGCTCACAGCACCCGCAGCGAGTGCAACGCTGCCGTAGTGAATGAGGCTGCCGCTGCGGCGCAGACGCCGATAGAACGCAAGGAAGGCGACAGAGAAGACGATTGCCGTCACGAGGAAGAGCCACTGTTGATGGCGGAAGATCCCAAACGCTGCGCCCGGATTGAGGACGAAAGTGATATGAAAAAACGGCGCCGCAACGGGAATTGTCTCCCCCGGCAGCATCGTCAGCTCCACATAGTATTTGACCAGCTGATCGATCAGCAGGATTGCCAAAAAAGAAAATGCGGCTTTTACGCGTCCGCTCATCGCTCTCAAACGTCCTCCTCACTCTTCCTGTTGTCCGCTTCCGCAAGGCTCTTCGCCTTTTTCTCTGCCGCCATATCGGGCATCTCCGCAATTGCGTCCTCGATGAGTGCAAGCTCCGCCTGCACATTCCCCTTCATACGGCGCAGGAACTGATGCTTCTCGCGCACGAGCCGCTCGTACTCCGCCACCACATCGCGCAGTCTGTCCGCAGCCTCGTCCATCTGCGCCTTTGCATGCAGCTGTGCTTCACGGCGGAGGTTCTGCGCCTCCTTTGCTGCCATTTCGAGCGTATGATCCGCACTCTGCTTGGCATGCGCCGTGATATCCTCAGCGGTCTTCTGTGCGACCACAAGGGTCTCGCGCACACTCTGCTCAATGCGTCGAAAATCCTCGATCGTCTTCCGCTCGCGTTCCAGATCCGCGCGCAGGCGCTCGTTCTCGTCCAATGCAGAGGCATACGCCTGCATGACTTCGTTCAGGAAGTCGTTGACCTCGTTCTCATCGAATCCGCGAAAGCTCTTGCTAAATTCCTTCGCGTGTATATCCATTGGTGTCAGCATTCTGCTCCCGCCCTTCCTCAAAAAAATCTGTTCAATACGACGACCGTGCGCCCCTTCTTCGTCTGTCCGCGCACCTCGGCCACCTCGACGCGCCCACGCCCACGCATGGAGAGGACATCGCCCTCCTTGATCGTTTTGGAGGCGCTCGCCGCACTCTGCCAATTGAGCTTTACCTTGTCCGCTGCAATGTCATCCGCCGCGCGGCTGCGCGAGATACCAAAGCCCGCTGCGACAATGGAGTCAAGGCGCAGGGAGGCAACCGTCGCACGAATCTCCTTCGTCCGCTCCTCGCGCGGGGCGATTTCATCCAAATTCGAAAGTGCGGTCTTGGCACCGACCGCACCGATCATCGTCAGATTCTGCACGATGAAATCCGCAATCTTTGCGTCACAGATGATCTTCGCCGTATCGGGCGCCGGCAGGATGTCGCCGATCAGCTCGCGCTCAATGCCGAGCCCCATGACAGCACCGAGCACATCGCGGTGCGTGAGCCGTGCAAACTGTCCGTTCCACGCAGCCTCCACACAGGCGATTGCAAAGCCGTCCGGCGTCCCGCGAAAATCCCAATGGCGCAGCATAGCGCGCTGTCGTTCAGCTCCCGCATAGCCGCCGTCAAAGTCGAGCTGAATCCCGTCATAGCTCGCACATATCGTCTCCGCAATCTCCTGCCCGTACGGGTCGAGGAAGGGGCTGATGCGGAATTTCTCCGTCTTCATGACCGCCTCTGCGAGATCGAGCAGGCGAATCGCCGCCTCCTCGCCCTCTGTCCCACGATAAAAGCGGAGAATCCGCTCCTTCTGTTCCGCTGCCATTATCTTCTCCCCAACTCTCCGGAACGCGCCGTCGCCGCAAGCACGGCCTCGATCAGTGCCGAGCGCACGCCCGCGCGCTCGATGACGCGTAGCCCTGCGGCGGTCGTACCCGCAGGGCTTGTGACCGCCGCGCGCAGATCGGCGGGCGAACTTTTTTCCGTCAGCACCATCTGTGCCGCGCCGAGCAGTGTTTGCGCTGCGAGCACCGCCGCTGTCTCACGCTTGAGACCCGCAGCAACGCCGCCATCAATCAGCGCCTCCAGCATGAGAAATGCATAGGCGGGGCCGCTGCCCGAGAGCCCCGTCACAGCATCGAGATCGCCCTCCTGCACCAAGACGGTTCGCCCCGCAGCACCGAGGATTTGCTCCGTCACGGCACGCATTGGTGCATCCGCATGCCTGCTGCACGCATAGGCAGACATTCCCGCCCCCACGGCGAGCGGCGTATTCGGCATGGCGCGCACGACAGGATGCGCAGGATATGCCGCCTCGATCTCCGAAATCGTCAGCCCTGCAACAATGGAGAGGACAAGCGAGCCCTCCTTGAGGAGCGGCGCCGTCTCCTCCATCGCCGTCGCCGCTGCAGCGGGTTTAACGGCAAGAATGAGCACATCAATACGGGGCAGAAAGGATTCTGCCCCGACCTGTGCATGTATGCCATAGCGCTGCGCGAGCGTATCGCAGCGCATTGCCTTGTGCTCCGATACGCTGATGCAGTGCGGCAGGACGGTATCCGACTGCACGAGTCCCGCGATCAGCGCCTCCGCCATCGCCCCCCCGCCGATCATACCAATCTGAATGTTATGCTGCATCATCATCTACCTGTTTGGGAAGGACATATCATCCCCGAGGCGGTGCTCCTCCTCGGAGTAGTTGACGTTGACATTGTGCGGCGCACAGAGGAACACATTGTTGCTGATCTTCTTGATGTCCCCATTGAGTGCATACGTCGTGCCGCTGATGAAGTCGATGATACGGCTCGCAACGCTCTTCTCCGTCTTTTCAAAATTGAGCACAACGGGCTTTTTCTTTTGGAGGTTGACCGCTACCTGCTGTGCATCGTCGAATGAGCGCGGTTCGATGACAATGACATTCATGCGGTATGCCGCAACCACATTGTCGACCGGCGCTGCCCCCGATGTCCCCGCTGTATTCGGAAACGTAGAAGAAGATGCCGCATGTGCCTCCGCACGCCGATTGACGCGTGTGCCGATCTCGGTTACAGGTGCAGACTTCTTCACCTTCTCCTCTTCCTGCTGCTCGTTCTCCTCCACCTCATCCTCCGGCGTAATTCCGATGAATTTCGTGGATAACTTCTTAAAGATGCTCACTGATCCCTCACACTCCTAGTGCGTACTGACGTGCGCCAAAGATCGCCGTGCCAACACGCACAAGATTTGCGCCCTCTTCGACTGCAATTTCGTAATCGTGGGTCATCCCCATCGAGAGATAACGGATATCCGCCGTATACGGCGCATGTGCCTTCACCTGCTGAAACAGCTCATACATCGCACGAAAGAGCGGGCGACATTCCTCCACATCCTCATAATTCGGCGCAATACACATAAATCCCTGCAAACGAACGAAACGCAGACGGTCAATTTCCGCCAGCATATTATCCAAGTCCTCACGGTAAATGCCCGATTTGCTCTCCTCACGCGCCAGATTGATCTGAACGAGGATGTTCTGCACCTTGCCGAGTTTCTCCGCCGCCTTGTCAATTTCCTGCGCAAGTCGGACGGAATCCACGGAATGAATCAAATCGAATTGACGCACGGCGTGCTTCACCTTATTCCGCTGCAAATGCCCGATGAGATGCCATTTGACCTCGCGCTCCAAGGTCTCCGCCTTATTCAATGCCTCCTGCACGCGGTTCTCTCCGATGTCCGTAATGCCCGCATCAATCGCCGCCTGCATTGCCTCGACGGGGTGGTTCTTCGTCACGGCAATCAGTTCCACAGGCGCATCTGCGGGCACGCGTGTGCGCCGTCCGCACGCCTCTGCAATCGCACGTCGCACCTCCTGAATTCGTGCGCCTATCATCATATCCTCACTCATCTCAGCTCCATCACCGCCGCAAGTCGTCCCGTCCTGCCGCCTGCGGCACGATAGGAGTAGAAAAAATTACGTTCACACGAGGTACATATCCCCGCGCAGTCGATATTATCTGCCGCAACGCCCGCCTCTAAAAGCTGCAGGCGATTCGCCGCCCAGAGGTCGAGATGGATCTCTCCAGCTCTCTCCTCTATAATCTCATCCGCATATGCCGGGAACGCCGCGTGAAAACGCTCTGCAACCTCCGCGCCGACCGTATAGCAGCCTGCGCCAATCGAGGGTCCGATTCCCACGAGCACATCGGCGGCCTGCGTGCCAAACTCCTCACCCATGCGCGCAGCGGTCTGTGCCGCAATCCGCGCAGCTGTGCCTTTCCAGCCCGCGTGTACGACACCCGCTGCATTGTGCACGGGATCGTAGAGAAGGACGGGCACGCAGTCCGCATAGCAGAGCATGAGTGCAACGCCGCTGTCGTTCGTGATGACGGCGTCCGCATCCGCGAGAGCATCTGCATAGTCCCGTGCACCGCGCCCCGCATCGCGCCGAAAGGCACGCACAATCTCCGTCCCGTGCACCTGACGGACCGTACAGATCTGCTCGGCGTCCAGACCGAGCGCTGCAAAGTACCGCCGTCGGTTCTCCCAAACGTGCGCGGGATCATCGCCGACGTGCAGCGCCATGTTGAGCGCATCGAACGGCGCTTTGCTCACGCCGCCCAGCCGCGCAGAAAAGCCGTGTACGAGCCTGTCCTCGGGAAAAATATCGAGCCTGCCGCTCCACAGATTGTCCCGTATATGTCGCAATACAAAACTCATGCGTTCGTCCTTTCTTCCTTAATGCAGACGCCGCAGCGCGTGCAGCCGTCAAAGCAGCCGCGCGTCGACTTGAGTGCCTCCGCCCGTTCGTATTCCTGCCGCAGGTAGCGTTTCGTAAAGCCCATATCGAGATGCTCCCACGGGAGCATATCATCCTCCGCCCATTCGCGCGTGAGATAGTCGTCGGGAGAGAGCCCCGCATCCCGCATCTCGGGCACGAGATCCTTTGCCCCGCGTCCCGCTGCGGCGCGCATGAGCGGCTCTGCAAGGCGTCGGTCGCCGCGCGCAAGGATCGCCTGCACGAGCGCCTCCTTCGGAGACTCGAAGTTGACGACAATCTTCTTCGTGCGGCGCAGCGCCTGTGTGAGCGTCTTCATCACGGCGTCAAGCCGCTTCTTGGACGCCATCGGCATCCACTGGAACGGCGTGAAGGGCTTCGGCACGAACGGATTCACGCTGAGCGTGAGCATGCCACGGCTGCCCTTCTCGTCCATATAGCGGCGCAGCCGCTCGGCGAGGTCAATGATCGCCGCAATGTCTGCATCCTCCTCGAACGGCAATCCCACCATGATATAGAGCTTGAAATTTGGGATGTGTGCCGCCGCGCCGAGGTCTATTGCCGTGAAGAGATGGTGTTCCTCAATGCCCTTGTTGATGACTGCACGCATGCGTGCGCTCCCTGCCTCAGGCGCGAGCGTCAACGTCTTTAGCCCGCTCGCGGCAAGTGCCTCGACGAGGTCCTTCGTCACCGAATCCGCACGGAAGGACGCAACAGACATCGACAGCCCCTCACCAAGAATGGAGCGGCAGAGCTCATCGATCTCGGGATAATCCGAGATTGCCGCTCCCATCAGGCCGATCTTCTTCCCATAGGGCAATGCCGCGCGCACCTCCTCCTCGATAACGGCGAGGGAGCGGTTGCGTGGGCGGCGGAAGCAATAACCCGCCATGCAGAAGCGGCAGTGCCTTCCGCAGCCGCGCGCCGTCTCAATGAGATAGAGGTTGAACTCCGTATCCTCCGTCACCACAACTGTGTGCGCAGGATGCGCATCAAGATCCTCCACCCACTGACGCGCAACCCTTTGCGGTGTCTCCCCCTCGGACGAGAGCGCTGCAATGCGTCCCGCCGCATCGTAGTCCACACGGTAGAGCGCGGGCACATAGACGCCGGGGACGCGTGCAAGGCAGCGCAGAAGAGTGGCACGATCCGCGCCCTGACGAACGCTCTCATGATAGGCATCCATCAAGGCTGGCATGATGACCTCACCTTCCCCGATCACAAAGGCATCCACAATCCCCGCCAGCGGCTCAGGGTTGAACGTCGCACACGGTCCGCCCGCAATGACGAGCGGATCGCGTGCCGTGCGCTCTGCACTGCACAGCCGCACATGGCTGAGCGCAAGCATTTTGACAACGTGGAAGTAATCCATCTCAAAAGAAATAGCAAAGCCGATGACAGCGAAGTCCGCAAGGGGTGTCTGCGTCTCCACGCTCATCATCGGCGTCTGCGTGCGCTCGTAGCGCGGGAGTTCCGTACGGTCGGGCAGAAATACGCGCTCACACGCCGTATCCCCACGCCTGTTGAGAAGGTCGTAGATGATGTGAAGCCCGAGGTTCGACATTCCGACAAAGTAGGTATTCGGATAGGCGAGCGCAAAGCGCGTGCGTCCTCCCACAGGATAGCGGTAACTGCCGCGCTCCTTTGCAAAGCGCTCCTTCAAACTGCTCTTCAGCCGATGATCCAAGTCCCACCTCTTTCGTTATCTCTTACTCCTTCCCGCGCCGCGCACGCAGTGTTTCGAGTTCCTCGATGAAATTCGTGATGTCGTCAAATTTCCGATAGACGGAGGCAAATCGGATGTAGGCAACCTCATCGAAGTCCTTCAGTCGTTCCATGACGATCTCGCCGATCTTCTCCGACGGCACCTCCGGCTCCGTGCGGTTGCGGATATCGCGCTCGATCTCCGCAACGAAATTCGTGATCTGCTCCATTGAAATATCGCGCTTGTCACAGGAGCGTATGATCCCCGTCAGGAGCTTGTCACGGCTGAACGGCTCGCGTCGGTTGTCGCGCTTGACCACCATGAGCGGCAGCTTCTCCACCACCTCATATGTCGTAAAGCGTCGACCGCACTCCCCGCATTCGCGGCGGCGGCGGATCGTCGCGCCATCATCCGCCGCCCGCGAGTCGATCACCCGGCTATCCGGCTTCTTGCAAAAAGGACATTTCATCG
>CAUVFG010000041.1:0-9428 GCA_963551125.1 uncultured Selenomonas sp.
AAGCGGGCAAAAAAGATGCGCTAAGATGGCGTGGCTGAATTTATCAGTGCTTCCTCTATATCGATAAAAAAAGAACCATTGCACGAAACACTCGCGCAACGGATTCTTTCTTGATTGGTCATTTCTCAAAGAGATTTTTGCATTGCAGCAAGGATCCCGTTTACATAGCGGCGCGCATCGTCCGAGCCGTATTTTTTTGCCAGTTCGACTGCCTCGTTGATCGCGACGGGCGGATCAATGCGTTCTTCCTGATAGCGCATCTCATAGTACGCCATGCGAATAAGATTGCGGTCGACAGCCGCCATGCGGTGAAGCTTCCATTCCTTTGCCAGTCGTGTAATCTCCGCATCAATCTCCGCAAGATGTGCATGCGTCCCCTGCACAAGCGCGTGCGCATAGGGCAGATCTTTCTCCGTGATCCCATCAACCTCGTCGAGCGCAAGCTTACTTGCACTGTCCGCAGGTGCACCATCCGCGCCAAACTCCAACTGAAAGAGCGTCAGAAGCGCGGCTTCGCGCGCGTGTCTTCGGCTCATGACATCCTCCGAAACAGCCGATTGAGCGCAGACGTGTCAAACATCTCCGACCAGCCGCCCTCATGCTCTGCCCGCAGGCCAATATACATACCGATGCCTGCACAGAGGATGACGAACAGCGTGCTCCAAAAACCAAAGAGCAGGACAGATATTCCGAATAGAGCTCCAAGGAGCAGACCTGCTGACCGACCGCGATGACTCAGCCACTGGTCTTGCAGGAAGAGCAGTATATTTTCTTTCATCCCGTCCCCCCACTAGGACACAGAGCGCTTCGACGCTCCGACATTTGCAATCTCTGTGACGCGGAGTGCCACGGGCACATCTGCAACGCCAAGTACATCGTGGAGCTCCTGCCGCACCTTTTCAGCGAGTTCCTCTGAGACGGCATTCAGACTCGTCTGATCGGCGAGCGTAATCTTCAGCTCCACCTGCATCGGTGTCCCTACGCTGTCCTTTGGCGCGTCATGTACCGAGATCACAGCTGTCGCCGTCCGAACCCCCTGCAAGGAGAGTGCCACACGTTCCACAATGCCGCGCACCGCGGGCAGAGCCACCTGAACCGCCCCCGCCTTCGTATCGACAACCATGAACTCGCCATGCGTCCGCGCAGAATGCGAGGTTCTGGAAAATACCGCAAAGAACAGCTTGAGGCTGATGAGGAGGCACACGCCGCACACCGCAAGGAGTTCCTGACGGGATAGTGCATAGCGTACCTCGTTCAGCCATATGCTCTCCGGTATAATGCGCAGAACAACGACAGCGACGACAACGGACAACGCCATTATAAGGAGCGTATAGGGCAGAAGCAGGAGACGATTTAAGATTCCCATCGCTTAGCTCCTCAGATATATTTAGCGCACACGTGATTCCTCCGGCTTTGGTTCCTCCTCGGGGAAGCCGACCCCCTGCACATGCACATTGACCTCGATCACTGAGAGCCCCGTCATCGTCTCAATCGCGCGCTTGACATTCTCCTGCGCAGCGAGTGCGACCTCGGGGATGCGGATGCCGTATTTCACAATGATGTAAAGATCGACAGCGGCTTCCTTCTCTCCCACTTCGACCTTGACACCCTTGGAGAAATTTTTGCGTCCAAGGATCTCTGCAATTCCGCCGGCAATGCCGCCGCTCATGCCCGCAACGCCATCGACCTCCGTCGTGGCAAGACCTGCGATGATGCTGACGACCTCATCCGCAACGCGGATCGTGCCAAGCCCATTTTCCTTCTTGACTGCGTTCTTCTCGTTGTCCATTTCCAAATCCTCCAATCTCAGCCGTACTTATGCACGCTCGATATAGTTGCCCGTGCGCGTATCAATGCGGAGTACATCGCCCTCATTGATGAAAAGTGGCACGCGCACCTCGTAGCCCGTCTCGACCTTTGCCATCTTCGTTGCGCCCGTCGCCGTGTTGCCCTTGACGCTCGGCTCGCACTCGACAACCTTGAGGCTCACGGAATTCGGCAGCTGAATGCCGATGATGCGCCCCTTGAACTGCTGCATCGCAACCTCCATGTTCTCCATGAGGTAGTTCAGTGCATCGCCGAGCTGCTCACGCGTAAGCTCGGATTGCTCGTAGGTCTCCGTGTTCATAAACGTGTAGACACCGTCCGCCTCGTAGAGGAACTGCATCGTATGCGTCTCAAGGTGTGCTGCGGGCATCTTCTCGTTCGGGTTGAACGTGCGCTCAACCACAGCGCCGGTCTCGACGTTCTTGATCTTCGTACGGACGAACGCTGCACCCTTTCCCGGCTTCACATGCTGGAAATCGACAATCTGCCAGACGCCTCCATCGTATTCGATCGTGAGGCCGGTGCGGAAATCGGTGCTGTTAATCATATTATTCGTTCCTCCATACAATACATTATCTCTACGTATTATAACGGTTTTATATGCAGATTTCAATAAATTCTTTTGGGGCGTGCGTAAGTGCCTCTGCTCCGTCCGCTGTGATGAGGACGGTGTCCTCGATGCGGATACCGCCCCATCCGGGAATGTAGACGCCTGGCTCGTCCGTGATGAGCATATTCTCCTCTAGGACAGTCGTCCCCGCCTTCGAGAGGCGTGGCTCCTCGTGAATCTCAAGTCCAAGGCTGTGCCCCAGTCCATGTCCGAAATATTGTTCGAGGTCATGTTCTGCAAGCACATTGCGCGCAGCGCGGTCGACCTCAATGCCCGTCACACCGGGGCGAAGCGCCGCAAGCGCACGCTTCTGGGCTGCAAGCACGGCGTCGTATAGCTCGCGCTGCCGTGCATCCGCGTACCCGACCGAGATCGTGCGTGTGATGTCCGAGTGGTAGCCCCCGCAGACCGCGCCGAAGTCCATCGTCACGAGCTCGCCGTGCACAATCACCTTCTCACTCGCCACGCCGTGCGGCAGGCTGCCGCGCACACCCGAGGCGATGATCGTCTGAAACGCGGGACGCTCCGAACCGGCACGCCGCATGAAGTGCTCAAGTTCTGCCGCCACCTCCAGCTCCGTCATACCGGGCTGAATGTACGAGAGGATATGGGCAAAGCCCTCGTCCGCAATCCTGCACGCACGGCGAATGAGCGCAATTTCATCCGCATCCTTCACCTGTCGCAGCGGATCGAGGTTCAGTGCGGTGTCGAGAGAAATCTCGCCGAGCAGCTCGCGCAGCTTGACGACCGTGTCGTAGACGAGCGCATTGCCCTCAAAGCCCAGCGAGACGATACCCGCATCTGCCGCAAGCTCCGCGACCTTTCGATACAGCCCGTCCCTCTGCTCCACAATCTCATAGTCGGACGCCTCTGCCGCCGCCTGCTCCGTATAGCGGCTGTCCGTCACGAGAATCAGCCGCTCGGGCGTCACGAGGAGCGCCGTGCTGTCCCCGCGAAAGCCGCTGAAATAGTGGACATTCTCCTCCTTCGTAATCAAGGCGGCGTCCACGACCTGCTCTGTGAGCAACGCGCGCAGACGTGCAATGCGCACCTCCATATTCATCGCGCACCTCCCATACGGCAGATAATGATCTCGAGTGCCGCCATATAGCTCTCCGCGCCAAGTCCTGCGATCTGACCGAGTACAACGGGCGCAATGACCGACGTATGACGGAACGTCTCACGCTGATGGATGTTCGAGAGATGCACCTCAATGACGGGCACCTCCACCGCTGCAATCGCATCGCGGATTGCAATGCTGTAGTGCGTGAATGCGGCGGCATTCAGGATGATGTAGTCCACCGTACCACGCGCCGCCTGAATCGCATCCACGAGCACGCCCTCGTGATTCGACTGCAAGAACTCGATGTCGAATCCTGCCTCCTCGGCACGGCGGCGCAGGCGAGCATTGATGTCCGCAAGCGTCAGAGAACCGTAGATCTCCGGCTCGCGCGTGCCGAGCAGATTGAGGTTCGGGCCGTTCAATACCAGTATCTTTCCCATGTACACTCCTAATATTTGATCGAAAAGTCGCGCTCGCCGTCCATAGGCTCGCGCTCCTCGATGTCCAGACGTTCCACGCGGATGAAATAATTACCCGCACGCATCGCGGCAAACGCCGCTTCGACGGCGGATGCCGCGCCTTGCAGCTCCATCGTCACCGTACCGTCGGACATATTCATCACCCAGCCCGTGATATCGTTCATCACCGCCTGCTGGCGGACGAACATACGGAATCCCACGCCCTGCACGCGCCCCGCAGCGCACGCATAGCGGCGAATCACATCGCTCATCGCACTTCCTCCTTCTTCACTTGGACATCGCGGCGCAGAATGCTATTTTCCTCGACCGCCTGCATCATCCGTATGCGGACAATCTGCTGCGGATGCGGCGCCGCCGTGATCGGCTGTCCGTCCGCATCCCACATCTCCGCGAGTTCCTGCCGAAAGGATGCGCCATGCGGCTGAAAGATCTCGATCTCCTGCCCCAGCTTCATATTGTTGCGCTGCTCGACTGTAGCCAGCCCGCTCTCTGCATCGTAGGAATGCACCAGTCCCACGAAGTCCGAGGTCTGCTCATAGGAGGACAATCCGTAGATCTGATCCTCCTCTGTTGTCTTGCCAAAGAAAAATCCCGTCGTATAGGCGCGGTGCGAGACCTTGCCGAGTTCTTCGATCCACTCTTCCCGCACTTCATAGGGGGTACCCGCACACGCAGCATCGAGCGCCATGCGGTATGCCTTGACCACGCTCGCAACATAGTGGACACTCTTCATGCGCCCCTCGATCTTGAGGCTGTCGATGCCCGAGGCAACGACCTCGTCCAGATACGGCAGGAGGCAGAGATCCTTCGAGTTCATGATGTAGGTGCCGCGCTCATCCTCTGCAACGGGATAGTACTCCCCGGGGCGCGACGCCTCCACGAGCGCATACTGCCAGCGGCAGGACTGTGCGCATCCGCCGCGGTTCGCATCGCGCCCCGTGAAATAACTGCTCAGAAGGCATCGCCCCGAGTAGGAGATGCACATCGCACCGTGCACGAAGAGCTCCAGCTCCACATTCGTCTGCCGCCGAATCTCCCGTATCTCCTCGCGCGAGAGTTCGCGTGCGAGCACGACACGCTCTGCACCGAGTTCCTGCCACCCGCGCACCGTGCGCCAGTTCACATTGTTCGCCTGCGTGCTGATGTGAACAGGCAGCGTAGGAGCGACCTCACGCGCGCACATGAATACGCCGAGATCGGCGACGAGTACTGCGTTCACCCCTGCCTCCGCGAGAAAGCGCAGATAGTCCGGCAGTGACACGAGATCGTCATTGTGCGGGAATACATTGACCGTCACATAGACTTTTCGCCCCATACCGTGTGCCAGCTGCACGGCAGCCCGTATCTCATCGTTCGTGAAATTTCCGCCAAACGCGCGCAGCCCGAACTGCGTGCCGCCGAGATACGCCGCATCCGCGCCGTAGGCGAGCGCCATCTGCAGCTTCTCCATCGTCCCTGCGGGCGCGAGCAGCTCAGGTTTCTTCATTCATCAGCCTCCGTCAGCGCGCCTGATCGACCAGCGCAAGATGATCCGCATAATTCGTCGCATAGTAATTGTTGCCGTTGCGGTCGGCGACAAAGTACAGATAATCCGTATCCGCAGGATGCAGCACAGCATTCAGCGATGCCGTCCCGGGGCTTGCAATCGGGCCCGGCGGCAGCCCGACATTCTGATAGGTGTTGTACGGCGAATCAATCTCCGTATCCTTATACAGCAGATCCTCCTTTGGCTCGTTCAGCAGATACTGCACCGTTGGATCCGCCTGCAGCGGCATGCCGATTCGCAGACGCTTGAGGAAAATCTGCGCAATGATCGGGCGATCCTCCTCGTGATATGCCTCCTTCTCCACGAGCGAGGCGAGCGTCACGAGCTCATAGATGGAAAGATTCATCTCCTTTGCGTGGTCGCGCATATCCTTTGTCAGGCGGCGGTCGAAATTCGCCGCCATCATCTCCATAATGCGCGCATCATCAAACTCCCCGTTGATCTCATAGGTATCGGGGAAAAGGAAGCCCTCCACCGCATAGCGCACATCCTCATGTTCCTCGACATAGGGATAGGGACGATAGTCTTTCGCACGCGCCATAAAGTCATCCGCATTGACCAGCCCATCAGCGGCAAGCCGCTCGGCGATCTCACGCACACTGAATCCCTCGGGGATCACAAAGCGGAGCACAACCGTATTGCCGTAGACCAGCGTCTCAAGCGCATCGCGCGGCTCCATGCCCGTATGCATCTCGAACGTGCCGCTCTTGATCTTGTTCTCGAAACCGTTCAGCTTCGCCGTCCACCAGAACTTTGTCTCGCTGTCGATGATCCCGCGTTCATGCAGCTCCTTGCCAATCTCACTCACGCTCATCCCCGGACGCACTGTGAAATAGACCGTCGTCCCCCGTTCCCCCATGTAGGAGGGCGACTCCGACAATGGTATGATGACGAGCACAACAATCAGAAGGAGCAAAAGTGCCAGCGCCGGAATCCCGAATACAATTTTTTTCTGGAGCGGCGTCCCCTTCCCGCGATAGACAGCGTCAAATGCCTGCCGTAACCTGTCGTTATGCAAGAAGTCTGATATTCCCTTTAAGGACTCCTTCAAGACAAATCCTCCCTCTCTTCGCATAACCTTCCCTACGAAAAAGCCGTCATCTTCCCATGGATGACAGCCTCACTTTCTTTCTTTATTCTTCCTCTTCTTCCAGCAGCTCATAGGCACGACGCACGGCATCGAACTCCTCATCCGTCGGGTCGGTGTAGATGTCCTCACCATCATCGTCCGTGACGATCTTTGCAATCGTCGCCTCATCGCCCTCCTCGGCATTCTCAAGTTCCTCCTCGGAGGCTGTCGTAAGCGCAATCAGTACGGCAAAGCGATCCTCACCGATCGGGATAATCATCTCCTCGCGGTAGTAGCACTCGTCGCCGTCCTCATTCGTCATGACGACGATGACATCCTCATCGTGAAGCTCTTCATGTTCTGCCATTTTCGTTCTCCTTTATCTCTTGGAAAATATTCTTATTTCAAATGCTGCTGCCGATCCAGAAAGCCCTGCAAGATGTAGACCGCCGCCATCTTGTCGATGACCTTGCGGCGCTTCTTGCGCGAGACATCGCCCTCGATGAGCGCACGCGAGGCGGCAACCGTCGAGAGACGTTCATCCCAGTAATGGAGCTCAAGCGTCGGAAAGCGCTTAGCCACATCCGCCATAAAGGCGCGGACAATCGCGCAGCGCTCTCCCTCGTCCCCATTCATATGCTTCGGCAGTCCCGCAACGAGTGCCATAACCTCGTACTCCTCTATGAGTGCACCGAGACGGTCAAAATCAGCAGCAAGCTCCGTGCGCCGGATTGTCTCAACGCCCTGCGCCGTGAGTCCAAGCAGGTCGCTGACCGCAATCCCAATGGTCGCATCGCCGATATCGAGCGACATATAGCGCTTCACTTCTCGTGCTCCAGGTAGAAGCGCACAAGTTCGTCGAGCAGATCGTCGCGCTCGAGGCTGCGAACCTTACTCCGCGCGTCCTTGTGACTCGTCACATACGCCGGATCGCCGGAGAGCAGATAGCCGACCAGCTGATTGATGGGATTGTAGCCCTTCTCCCGCATCGCGGCTGCCGCCTCCCGTATGACAACATCTGCCTTCGGTTTATCCTCGCCGAAGGAAAACATCATTGTTTTTTGTTCATCCATCTGAATCACCTCGCTGAGGAAGATCTATAATGCGCCCTGATTTACTGCATCAAGGGCAGCTGACAGGGACGGATAAATCCCCGTGCAGATTGCACGCATCTCATCCGTCGCCGGCATCGTATCGGGAATCATCACGGGCGTACAGCCCGCTGCAGCAGCGCCGCGCAGCCCGTTGTAGCCGTCCTCGAACACATAGCAGTCCGCAGGAGGAACAGCGATGCGCTCCGCCGCAAGGAGGAAGATATCCGGTGCAGGCTTTCCATGCGCCACGAGGTCGCCTCCAACCACCGCATCGAAATAATCGCGCAAGCCACTCTTTGCAAGATTCGCTTCGATCTGCTCCACCGTCGAACTGCTCGCCATTGCAATACGCACACCGCGCTCGCAAAAGTATTGGAGGATTTCGCGCGCTCCCTCCATCACGGGCAGATTCTTCGCTGCTTCATCGCGAACGGATTCGATCACGCGGCGGATATATGCCTCCGGATCTACCGTCGGGTGGCACTCATGCACCAGACGCACGGTCAGCTCGCCGCACGTCCCGCAGCAGACCTTGCCGAGCTCCGGCTTGCGCTCCACACCGAACTCGTCGGCAATGATCGTCCACGCTCTCTGATACAGTGTCTCCGTATCGAAGAGCAGCCCGTCCATATCAAAGATTGCGCCCTTTTTCATGAATACCCCCACAGATGATTATCATGCGCAAATTTACATGGTTGATATTACCACAAAATGTATAAAAAAACAATCTGACCGTCACGCTTCTCCACCCGGAACTCCCGTGCTGCCGAGCGTACGCGTAACGCGATAGACGTCCTTGAGCAGACGGACGCGCGTCATGACCTGCGTGATCTGGTCGATATTGCTGACGTTCAGTCCGAGCAGGACAGTCGAGGTCTTGTTGCGGCGATTTGGCATCGCGTTGACCGTGTGGATGTTGACCTTCATCTCAGCGGGTACGGCGAGGATCTCCGAGAGCATGCCGTTGCGGTCATTGCAGATGATCTCAATGCCGACGGTATACTCCTTGTCGAGGCCGATATCCCAGCTCACCTCGATCACACGTGTGAACTCGGTATCGTTAAGCACGTTCGGACAGTCGGAGCGATGGACGGAGACACCGCGCCCACGCGTGATATAGCCCGTGATGGGATCGCCCGGGATCGGGTTGCAGCAGCGTGCAAGGCGCACGAGATAGCCGCCCTCGCCCTCGACGAGGACGCCATGACTCGCCTTCTTGCGCTTGCCCCTGCGCGGTGCCTTGAGCTCGGAAAGCATCTGCGAGACCTCGGGCGGCGTGCTGTCCTTGATGGACTGCTGATGCAGCTCGATGAGCTTCGTCATGACACCGCGCAGGGTTACGCCGCCGTAGCCGAGCGCGGCGAGGAGATCGTCCTCGCTCTGCACGTTGAGCTTCTCCGCGACCTTGCCGAGGCGTCCGCCCGCCATCAGTTCCTTCGGCGCATAGCCGAGCCGCTTCGCCTCGTCGCGGATGAGGTTCATGCCGCGCTCGACATTCTCCTCGCGGTTCTCCTTCTTGAACCACGCGCGGATCTTGCTGCGCGTCGCCGAGGAGGCAACCGTGTTCAGCCAGTCCGGGCTCGGCCCGTTGCTCGCCTTGTTCGTGACAATCGACACGATGTCGCCGTTCTTGAGTTTGTACTCAAGCGGCACGATCTTCCCGTTGACCTTCGCTCCGACGCAGTGATGCCCGATCTCCGTGTGGATGTGATAGGCGAAGTCGATCGGGTTCGAGCCCTT
>CAUVFG010000042.1:0-9192 GCA_963551125.1 uncultured Selenomonas sp.
AAGCCGCATCGGGCACGGGATGCCCCGCCTCCATGCAGGTGACGCGCGGGATCTCGCCCATCACATGATCGTATTTTGTAATCACGAGCCCCGTGTCGATGCGCTCACCGAGCGTGTCCGCCGCCGCGCGCGCCATCTGCCACGCCGCCTTTCCAACTGCGACGAGCACAATCCGCCCCGCGCCGAAGCTATGTCCCCTGAGTGCCTTCTGCACCGCCGCGTCGGGCAGAATCGCTGCAATCGACTCCTCTATGATACCGTCTGCATCCTTTCGCAAATTCATGTTGATCGCTCCTTTTTGTGTTTTTCTTAAGGAATCGCTGATAAAACAGTCCTGCAGATTGGCGTAGATTTTTCGTCCGAACAAGGAGGCAAACCCAACGCTGCTAAAGCTATGTGGAGGATCGAGGGCACAGTGCGGGCAAAAAAGATGCGTCAAGATGGCGTGGCTGAATTTATCAGCGTTTCCTTAATTATAACATAAAACCTCGTTGCGCCCAAAAGTCCCCATTGACCATTTTCTCTTTTTATGTTCTAATATATTATAATTATGGGGAATGGATTTCATGTATACAACTACAAAGGGAGATTATCATGGGGAAGTACACGGAGGACGTGCGGGAGCTCCTCGCGCTTGTCGGCGGCAAGGAAAACGTCGCCGCCGTCACCCACTGCATGACGCGCATGCGCTTCGTGCTCGGCGATCCGAAGAAGGCGGACATACCGAAGATCGAGGCGATGAAGGTCGTCAAGGGCAGCTTCACGCAGGCGGGGCAGTTCCAGGTCATCATCGGCAACACGGTCGCGGATTTCTACAATGACTTCGTTGCCGTCTCGGGGCTGGAGGGCGTCTCCAAGGACGCGGTGAAGAGCGCCGCCACGGCGAATCAGAACGTGCTGCAGCGCGCCGTTGCAGTCGTTGCGGAGATCTTTGCGCCGCTCATTCCCGCGATCATCACGGGCGGTCTGATCCTCGGTTTCCGCAACTGTATCGACCAGCTTTATCTGTTTGAAAACGGGACGAAGACGCTCGTCGAGATCAGTCAGTTCTGGATGGGTATGGACAAATTCCTCTGGCTCATCGGCGAGGCGGTCTTCCATATGCTGCCCGTCGGCATCTGTTGGTCGGTGACAAAGAAGATGGGGACGACGCAGATGCTCGGCATCGTGCTCGGACTCACGCTCGTCTCGGGGCAGCTCCTCAATGCGTACGCGGTCGCGGGCACGCCGCCCGATCAGATCCCCGTCTGGGATTTTGGCTCGTTCAGCATCCACATGATCGGCTATCAGGCGCAGGTGCTCCCCGCCATCCTCGCCGCGCTGACCCTTGTTTTCCTCGAAAAATTCTTCCGCCGCATCACGCCGCAGGTCGTCTCGATGATCGTCGTGCCGTTCTGCAGTCTCGTGCTCGCCGTGATTGCGGCGCATTTCGTCCTCGGACCGATCGGCTGGGCAATCGGCTCCGCCATCTCGAGCGTCGTCTACAGCGGCATCACGGGCTCGTTCCAGGTCGTCTTTGCCGCCGTGTTCGGCTTCATCTACGCGCCGCTCGTCATCACGGGGCTGCACCACATGACGAACGCGATTGACCTGCAGCTCATTGCGGACTATCACGGCACGATGCTCTGGCCGATGATTGCGCTCTCGAACATCGCGCAGGGCTCGGCGGTTCTCGGCATGATCTACCTGCAGCGCAAAAACGCCGCCGCGCAGGAGGTCAATGTGCCCGCGTGCGTCTCCTGCTACCTCGGCGTCACGGAGCCCGCGATCTTCGGTGTCAACCTGAAATACTACTTCCCGTTCCTCTGCGGCATGACAGGCTCGGCGTGCGCCGCCGTGCTCTGCGTCTCGATGGGTACGACCGCAAATGCCATCGGTGTCGGCGGCCTGCCGGGCATCCTCTCGATCCAGCCGACCTTCATGCTCTCATTCGCAATGAGTGCCGCCATCGCCATCGCCGTGCCGTTCATCCTCACCGTCATCGTCGGCATGAAGCGCGGCGTGGGCGCTGTGCCCGCCGTGGATGCGGCGGCGACCGAGGCGGAGCAGGCGGCGGAGATGATGTCCCCCGATGTCGTGCCTGAGAGCGAGCGCGAGATGACCGCATTCCTCGACGGCCAGGTCATCCCGCTCAGCGAGGTCGGCGACGGCGTCTTCTCCGAGGGCATCGTCGGCCCCGGCGTCGCCATCATTCCGACGAATGACGTGCTCTATTCCCCCGTCTCCGCGCGCGTCACCGTCACGATGGACGACTCGCGCCACGCGGTCGGGCTGTCGCTCAGCAATGGCATGGAGATCCTCCTGCACGTCGGACTCGATACGGTCGCCATGCAGGGCGACGGATTCGAGTACCTCGTCGAAAAAGACGCGTTCGTCAAGCGCGGCGATCCGCTCATCCGCTTCGACCGCGCCAAGATCGCGGCGGCGGGCTATCGCGACGTGACCATGTGCATCATCACCGCCCCGGGCGAGGCGCAGAACATCGCGTATCACACGGGCATGGATGCAAAGGCAGGCGAGACCGTCGTAATCACGGCGGAGTGAGGCTTCGGATGCGGTATATGAGCCTCCCCCGCCGCTGCGGGGGAGGTGGCACGCGATAGCGTGACGGTAGGGGCGCCTGTGGCTATGACGACGCTCTTACGATAGAGCACCTATATCACCCAAAGCGCCCCTTCCACCATGCACAAAGGAGAACAAAATGAACATACAGGACAAGGTTGTCTACCAGATCTACCCGAAATCCTTCTATGACACGAACGGCGACGGACTCGGCGATCTGCCCGGCGTCACCGCGAAGCTCGACTATCTGAAGGAACTCGGCGTCGACTTCCTCTGGCTCACGCCGTTCTTCGTCTCGCCGCAGAACGATGGCGGCTACGATGTCGCCGACTACTGCACCGTCGACCCGCGCTTCGGCACGATGGAGGACGTCGATGCACTCATCCGCGCGGCACGGGCACGCGGCATCGGCATCATGCTCGACATGGTCTTCAACCATACCTCGACCGAACACGCGTGGTTCAAGCGCGCGCTCACGGGCGATCCCGCCTATATGGACTACTACATCTTCAAGGACGGCACGCCCGATGCGCCGCCCACGAACTGGGTCTCGAAGTTCGGCGGAAGCGCGTGGGAGTACGTCCCCGCACTCAGCAAATACTACCTCCATCTCTTTGACGTGACGCAGGCGGATCTCAACTGGGAGAACCCGCGCGTGCGCGAGGAGCTGAAAAACGTCGTCCGCTTCTGGAAAGAAAAGGGCGTCGAGGGATTCCGCTTCGACGTCGTCAACCTCATCTCGAAGCCCGCCGTCTTTGAGAATGACGATGAGGGCGACGGGCGCCGCTTCTACACCGACGGCCGCCACGTCCACGAATTCCTCAAGGAACTCACGCACGACACAGGGATCGACGCGATGATTACCGTCGGGGAGATGTCCTCCACCACCCTCGAGAACTGCATCCGCTACTCGAACCCCGCCGAGAAGGAACTCTCGATGGTGTTCAGCTTCCACCATCTGAAGATCGACTATAAGGGCGGCGCGAAGTGGGCACTGCAGGAGCCTGACATCATGGCGCTGAAAAATCTTTTCCGCGTCTGGCAGGAGGGCATGGCGGCGGGCGGCGGCTGGAACGCCGTATTCTGGTGCAACCACGACCAGCCGCGCATCGTCAGCCGTCTCGGCGACGACGAGCGCTATCATGCGGCATCCGCGAAAATGCTCGCCGCGTGCATCCATTTCATGCGCGGCACGCCCTACATCTATCAGGGCGAGGAGCTCGGCATGACGAACGCGAAGTACACGGATATCGCGCAGTACCGCGACGTGGAGAGCCTCAACTACTACAGCATCCTCCGGGGTGAGGGGAAATCAAAGGACGAGGCGCTCGCCATCCTCGCCGCGCGCTCGCGTGACAACAGCCGCACGCCCATGCAGTGGAGCGCGGCGGAGAACGCGGGCTTTACGAACGGTACGCCGTGGCTCGCCCCGCCCGCGAACTACCACACGATCAACGCCGAGGCACAGCGCGCGGACGCAGACTCCATCTTCCATTTCTATCGGACGCTCATCCGTCTGCGCAAGGAGCAGCCCATCATCCAGAAGGGCGACATCTTCTTCCTCGAACGCGAAAACGCAAGCATCATCGCCTACGAGCGCGCCCATGCAGGGCAAAAGCTGCGCGTCTACTGCAACTTCCGCGCGGCAAATGTGCCTCTTATGGAGGACACCCTCGCATCTCTTGTGGACGCAGGTTGGACAAAGCTCCTCGGCAACTACGAGGGGCTTGCGGGCGATCTCCGCCCCTACGAAGTCGTCGTGCTTGAAAAACGCTGAGAAATAGCGCTTGTCAATCGCGTCCCCGCCTGTTATAATAGACATAGAAAGGACGCCCTATGCGGCATCTTTCCAAGTTTTTGGTTATTTTATTTCAACAACCGCTCACTTGCCAGAATGGGCGGTTATTTCTTTTGGGTTATCGCTAAGATGTAGCCTGTGGCGACGATTAACAACACGATCGCATCCATTTCGCTCATATCCGCTCACCCCCTTTCGGGGGAAAGATACCGCCGCGGGATTTCTCCCACCCAAGGACGTTCCAGTTTCATCATATCGAATCAGTCACAAAAAGTCAAACATGTTTCCGATATAGCGCTTGTCAATCGCGTCCCCGCCTGTTATAATAGACATAGAAAGAACGCCCTATGCGGCATCTTTCCATAATCGCTTGTTATTCTTACGAACAACCGCTCATTTGGCAGAATGAGCGGTTACTTTTTTGCTATTGCGAGAATGTAGCCTGTGGCAACGATCAACAACACGATCGCATCCATTTCGCTCATATCCGCTCACCCCCTTTCGGGGGAAAGATACCGCCGCGGGATTTCTCCCGCCCAAGGACGTTCCAGTTTCATCATATCGAATCAGTCACAAAAAGTCAAACATATTTCCGAAAAAGTGCCATGTCAGCGCAGCGCAATCTGCAGCTCCTTGCCAAGAGAATGCGCCGTACGGATCAAAAAATCAAGCGACGGATTGTATGTGCCGCTTTCAAGGCGACTGATATTCGATGTCTGCGTCCCCATACGGCGCGCAAGCTCGCTCTGCGTCATATTCTGCCCCGTACGCGCTGCAATAATCTGAGCAATCAGCTCATAGCGCGGCTGCAGACGCTCATACTCTGCAGCGAACGCCTCATTTTTCATCAGCTTTTCGCGAATAGCGGACAATTCAACTCCCGTTTTCATTGTTCCATCTCCTCTCATAGTCCTCTTTATACGCCATAGCGCGTTCCAATTCCTTTGACGGGGTCTTGTTCGTCTTCTTTCGGAATCCATGCAGCAGAATAAATGTATCTCCCACACGCAAAAAGTAAAGGAAGCACTGATAAATTCAGCCACGCCATCTTGGTGCATCTTTTTTGCCCGCACTGTGTCGACAAATCCTCCACATAGCTTTGGCTATGCGTCCGGTTTGTCTCCTTGTTCGGACAAAAAATCTACGCCAATCTGACGGACTTCATTTTATCAGCGATTCCTAAAAAATACGAGCACTGTCTGAAGAAAATCGCACACGCAATTCCCACAGCCCTTGATATTTTCTTCCGACCAGAGGCTTCGCATAGGGTTCTTTGAGTGCTGTCCCACATTTTTCCAACAGCTCAATCTCAGAAAACGCTTTTGCCTGAAGCTTCGGCGGCAGGGAACAAAGGAATTCATAGGCGGGTATATCCCCATTCTCTCATTGATAAAATTGGACATTCCAACGCATACGATTCCTCCTTTTTCTCTATGTTATCATATACGATAACATGAAACAAGTATGGACAGCCTTTTGAAAAAGCCCGCTTGGCGCACAATGCCAAACGGGCTTTTTGTTGGTCAGAGCTTCCTCAGTTCACCACATTCATCGGCTTGCCGTCGATGAACGACTTCACATTCTCCGCTGTCATCTGCATGATGCGCGCGCGCGCCTCCTTCGTCGCCCACGAGATATGCGGCGTGATGATGCAGTTCGGCGCGGAGAGGAGCGGATTCTCTGCCGCAATCGGCTCGGTCGAGGCAACGTCAACCGCCGCGTAGCCGACCTTGCCGCGCGTGAGTGCCGCCGCGAGATCCTCCTCCTCGATGAGCTGTCCGCGCCCGTTGTTGACGATGATGACACCGTCCTTCATCTTTGCGATGTTTGCGGCGTTGATGAGCCCCTCCGTCGCAGGGGTCAGCGGACAGTGCAGGAAGATAAAATCCGATTTCTGAAACAATGTATCAAGCGGCACATAGTCCGCGAGCACCCGCCCCTCGGGACGCTCCGAGCGGCTGTAGGCGAGCACGCGCACATTCATCGCGGCGAGGATGCGTGCGACCGCCTGACCGATGCGTCCGAATCCGATGATGCCCGCCGTCTTACCGCTGACCTCGATGAGGGGTTTCTGCCAATAGCAGAAATCAATGCTCTTCGTCCAGTCGCCTGCGTGCACGGAGCGGTCGTGATGCCCCACCTGCGAGCACGCTTCAAGGAGCAGGGCTATCGCATACTGTGCGACATTGTCCGTACCATAGACGGGCACGTTCATGACAGGGATATCCTTCTCACGCGCATACGCCGTATCTACGACGTTGTACCCCGTCGCGAGCACGGCAATCGCCTTGAGATTCGGACAGGCGTCGATCACGGCGCGCGTGAGCGGCGTCTTGTTCGTGATGGCAATCTCCGCGTCACCGATGCGCTCGGCGATCAGCGGCGACTCCGTGAGCGACGTGCGGTCATAGACCGTCACCTCACCGAGTGCCTCGAGCGGCGCCCAGCTGATATCGCCGGGATTCTCCGTATATCCATCGAGTACAACAATCTTCATTGGATTTCCTCCTCATCACTCGATATGCAGCGGCTCTTTCCGCGCCGGCGGCGGGAAGGCACGGTCGATTGTGGCGCAGTCCTGTGCTGTGAGGTCGAGTGCGTCCGCGCCCGCATTGCTGACGGCGTGCTCCCGCCGCCCCGTGCGCGGAATGGCAATCGTGTTCCCGTCGCGACATGCCCACGCGAGTGCGATCTGCGCCGGCGTCGCGCCGTACTTCGCCGCAAGCTCTCTGAGCACAGAGCTCCCGAGGAGGTCGCAGCCGAGCCGCCCCACCTGTGCGAGCGGACAGTACGCCATCAGTGCAACGCCGTGCGTACGCATCCACGGGAGGAGGCTGTAGTCGATCCCGCGCGAGCCCATGTGGTAGAGCACCTGATTCACAGCGCAGTTCGTGCCGCCATCGACCGCCCACAGCTCCTCCATATCGGCGGTGTCGAGATTCGACACACCCCACGCACGGATCTTGCCCGACGCACGCGCCTCCTCCATCGCCGCGACCATCTCCGCAAGCGGCCGCTCACCGCGCCAGTGATAGAGATAGAGATCGAGGTAGTCCGTCCCGAGGTGGGAGAGACTGCGGTCAAGCGATGCCATGAGCCGCGTCCCGTACGCATTCGACGGCATGACCTTCGACACGAGGAAAAGCTTCGTGCGGTCATACGGACGGATTGCCTCACCGACGAGGGTTTCCGAGCGTCCGTTGCCGTAGTTCTCCGCCGTGTCGAGCAGTGTCATCCCCGCCTCGATTCCTGCGCGCAGCGCCTCCACCTCGCGTGCGTGCGTCTCCGCCGAGTCGCCGAGATACCACGTTCCCTGTCCGAGCGCGGGAACCGTCCCCCCGTTTGACAATGTTACCGTATGTTTCATCGCAGCATCCTCCTTATCGTGTGGGAAATAGGGAATCACTGATAAAATGAAGTCCGTCAGATTGGCGTAGATTTTTTCGTCCGAACAAGGAGGCAAACCGGACGCATAGCAAGGGCTATGTGGAGGATTTGCCAACGAAGTACGGGCAAAAAAGATGCGTCAAGATGGCGGTGCTGAATTTATCAGTGCTTCCCTAAGCGTCTGCTCCATTATTCTTCTTTTCCTAATTTTACACGAATTCTGCCGATAATAAAAGATTTTTCCCCCGTTCTCATCTGCAAATCATACAAAAAAGGACTTTTGACAGAGGCGCGATAACTTTCTATAATTATATAGCCGAACACGTATAACAAAGGATAATCAAAGGAGACACTATGACACGCGAAACACCACAGCACGGCGAGATCTGGCGGCACTTCAAGGGCAATCTCTATCGCATCGAGACCGTGGCAGAGCACACGGAGACGGGTGAGCTGCTCGTCATCTATCAGGCACTCTACGGTACATACGGCATCTATGCGCGCCCGCTCGCGATGTTCCTGAGTGCCGTTGACCGCGAGAAATATCCTGACGCGGCGCAGGAATGGCGGTTTGAAAAAATTCAACCATAACTCCTCGCCGTGAACGCCTTCAAGAAATTAGACGAAAATCCCCCTCTCTTGAATGTTTTTTGATGAAAATAATCCAAACAATATATGAGTGTTCATACAAAATAACCGGTATTTATGACTTCAATGCGAAAGTTTCATGACCTTTTACCCAATTTTCAGAAGGAAAATACAAAGAGAGAGAGAATTATAAGAATTCGTCGAAAGAAAGTTTCCAAAGCATATTACGGAAACTATTGGAGTCGTTGATACCCGCAGCGATTCCGAACGAACTGTATGAATAGGAGATGTATTCATGGATGCAGCAATGCTGACATTGGGTGTGCTCGCCGTCGCGGCGTTCCTCTTCGCGACCGAGATTATCCCGCTCGCCGTTACGGCAATGGGGGCGGCGATCGCGCTCGGACTCTTGGGTGTGCTCACCCCCGCACAGGTTTTCTCGGGGTTATCCAACTCCACGGTTGTCCTCTTTGCCGGTATGTTCATCATCGGCGCGGCGATGTTCCAGACGGGACTCGCACAAAAAATTGGCATTGCCGTCGTCAAAAAATCGGGTAATGACGAGCGTGCATTGATGGCGGCACTGATGCTCATAACGATTGTGCTCTCGTCCGTGTCCTCGAACACGGCGACGGTTGCGTGCCTCATGCCTGTCGTCATCCAGATCTGCGCCGCCGCGCGTCTGCCCGTCTCCCCGCAGCTGATGGCACTCGCGGTTGCGGCAAATGTCGGCGGTACGATCACGATGATCGGCACGCCGCCGAACATCCTCATGAGCGCGACGCTCGGCGCCTCGGGGCTCACGCCGTTCGGCTTCTTCGAGTTCGCGTGGATCGGCATCCCGCTCTCGATCGTCG
>CAUVFG010000043.1:0-8802 GCA_963551125.1 uncultured Selenomonas sp.
GCTGCGTGCAACGAGCGGGGCGCGGGCGATGTTGATGTAGCCGAGTCTGCCGCAGCGTTTTTGTACGGGGCGCATCATGACGGGCGCGAGGACGCAGCCGTGCAGGATGGGGAGGATGATGTTGCGGCGGCGTGCGAGTTGGCGCGCGGCGTTCCTGCGGATGAGACGGATCTCCTTGTCCTCGCGCTCGGCGAGGCAGGAGAGGACGTATTCGGTGGTTGCGGGGAGGTTCAGTCTGTCCCCTGCGGCGGTATGGACGACGGTCTCGCCGAAGCCGTTTGCGCCACTCTTGGGTACGAGTGCGAGAATGTCCGCTGCTGCGGGAAGTCTTTGCATGAGGATCTCTCTCTTCGTCCGGTTCATTTCGGATCTCCTTTCCTATCCTATGGGCGGTTTGCCGCCCCTCCTGCCTGCCGCCGGCGCAGCGCACAGGCACGAGTATGATAAATCAATCACCCGTTCCTTTCTGAATGATATTATATAGAAAATGCGTTCGCATGTAAAGAATTTTTTTAGAAAGACTCCTCCTTTTTCCGTATGCGGCAGGTATTCATGTGTAAAGCGCTTACGGAGAACAGAAGGAAAGGAGTTGATCCACATGGCACGCAAAGATGCAGCGAGCAAGATCACGCTCAAGGTGACGACGGGTGTCGGCGCAGACGGCAAGACGCTCTACAAGAACCGCACGATCAGCGGGATTGCGCCGAGCCTTACGGATGCGGATGCGCTGACGGTGGGCCGCGGTTTCGCAGGACTGCAGAAGCACGGCCTGAGCCTCGTGACGCGCACGGACACGGCTGTCCTCGAGGACTGAGGACGGAGATAGTATCATAGAAAGGAGGGAGTTCATATGTCGACGAAGAAGCAGCTGCGCATGACGATGAAGATGTCGAGCGGCAAGGAGATGATGGTCGGCCTGCTGGATCCGAAGGACGGGCTCACGAAGGCGGAGGTCACGACCTGCCTGCAGAATGTCATCGACAAGAAGGCGATTGTCGCGGGCGAGGCGTACCCTGTCTCGGTGAAGGATATCGCGATCCAGACGGTGGATACGGAAAAGCTCGCCTGAGGGTACCCCATGACCCGACCCCCCGCAGGAATGCCTGTGGGGGGTTGTGCTGTGTGTGGGGCTTGCATATTGCGCCGTCTTTTGATAAAATGCAATAGGCGTGCGGTTGTAGCTCAGATGGATAGAGCATCTGCCTCCTAAGCAGAGGGTCGCGCGTTCGACTCGCGCCAATCGCACCATTTCTTTGATATGAAAAACTCCGATAGAAAAACGCCCCGACGTTTGCCGGGGCGTTTTTCCATGCGCGCAGTCAGGCTTTGCCGAAGCCGAAGAGGGATTTGAGCTTGCTGCCGATGCCGGAGGAGTTGTTCTCGCTCGGCAGGACGTTGTCCATATCCGGCACATCGTCATATAGGTCGCTGTCCATGATTTTGCGTGGCTTTGCATCGTTGCGGCTCTCGGTGTCGTCGTCGCCGAGGTCGAAGCCTGCGCCGTAGTTCGGCGAGAATCCGGTGATGATGGGGATGCCGCAGTTCGGGCAGGCGTTTGCGGAGGAGGGAACGAATTTGCTGCATTTCGGACAGAACATGATGGCCTCGCTTTCTTTGTGTATGCGGAGGATGTGACAGGCGGTGGAAGGGGGCTTTCAGCGATATCGACATTGCTCGTGTATGGATGTGTTCATGGCGGGACGATGGATCGGCGATTCCTTTATTGTAGCACAATGCGGGCGCCTTGGCAAAACAGAATCAGACGCTTTGTCATACGTTACGGAAGGCCGAAAACGGAGAGAGCACCGTCTGCGGAAACGGCGCTCTCTCCATTTGTATATAGAAGGTTGTGGTATGGGGACTATATCAGGCTTGGCGCATCTTTTCCGCCCACTCTGTGTCGACCGACCTCAGCATAGGTTTCTCACTATGCTTGCGGTCGGTCTCCTTGATTGGACGCAAAATCTGCTGCCAAGCCAAGGTTTTCCTCAATCGGGCGCATCTTTTCCGCCCACTCTGTGTCGACCGACCTCAGCATAGGTTTCTCACTATGCTTGCGGTCGGTCTCCTTGATTGGACGCAAAATCTGCTGCCAAGCCAAGGTTTTCCTCAATCGGGCGCATCTTTTCCGCCTATGCTGCACCCTCTTCGTTTTCGGCAGAGACGGTGTTGCGCCCCTTTTCCTTCGAGAGGTAGAGGGCGCGGTCGGCACGGTCGATGAGGGCGCGCAGGCGATCCTTTTTGCCGTGCCAGGTGGATACGCCGAAGCTGAGCGTGACCCCGTCGAGGCTGTGTTCGAGGATTTCGCGCAGATGTTCGCAGAATGCGACCATTGCCGCGAGGTCGTAGTGCAGGGCGAGCAGGATGAACTCGTCGCCGCCGTAGCGGATGAAGAGGTGGCGGCGGTCGATCTCCTCGTGGACGGTATCCGCGATCTGCCTCAGGATTTGGTCGCCCGCGAGGTGCCCCTTCGTGTCGTTGACGGTCTTGAAGTGGTCGACGTCGAAGATGGCAAACGAGAATTTAAACCCGCGCTTGTAGGCGAGGGCGGAGAACTTGGCAAATCCGTCGCCGAGCTGGTGGCGGTTGTAGCAGCCCGTGAGGAAGTCACGCTGCGCCTCGTTCTGCGAGATCTCGAGTTCGCGCACGAGTTCCTCGTTCTGCTGTGCGAGCACTGCGTCTTTCAGCATTTGCTCGCGGATGGTGTAGAAGATGAAGGGGATGCTCGCGTAGATGGAGAAGACGGTGGTCGAGAGCATGACGGAGAGCTGATGGTACTCCCAGTGCAGTGCGTCGATGCCGCCGAAGATGAGGATGGCTGTCATGGCGAAGGCGCCGTAGCGGCAGCCGGGATGGTGTACCCAGCTCGAGCGGGCGAGGGTGTAAATGAGCAGGAGGAAGCCGACGAGGAGCAGGGGGTAGAAGAAGAAGAGCAGGTTCATGTAGCCGTCGAGCCCTGTAATCTCCGTGATCGTCCCTGTGGCAAAGAGAATGCAAAATATGGTCATCGTGGTCTTGACGCGTGCAATGTAGCGCGGGGAGACGATCTCCTGCGTGATTCTTGCGCAGAAGATGGGCATGAGATATAGGGAGACGAGGTGGAGTTCCCACCAGAAATTCGCCATGCCGTACATGCGCGGGAAGAACGAGGATGAGCCCGTCGTCCACAGGATGAAGGTCGCAAGATAGCCGATCAGGTAGAGCTGCATGCGACGCCGCCGTTCATGTGCACCGCGCCACGCGAGATCCATGATGAGGAAGACGATGAGGGCGACGGCGACCGAGAGGCTCGAGATGTAGATCGCGTCCGAAAGGCTGAGGTTGCGCAGGAAGAGGTGGGACGAGCCGAGCATGAAGTAGTCGATGCTGCCGATCCAGTTCGGATAGCCCGAGTGGAGCATGATGGTGAGACGCTTGCCCGCAAGGCTCCGGTCGAGGTGGATGTAGTGGAACGCGCGCCCGCGCGACACGTTGGGATCGGACCAGTCACCGTGTATATAGATGAGTTCATCGTCCAGATAGACATACGCACTCTGGTTCGTCGTGGCAAAGAGGATGTGTTCGCCCGCAAAGCGTGCCGAAATCGGGATGCGAAACGAGAGATAGACGGTGGTCGTTCCCGCAGGCATCGGCGGCGGGGCGGGGTAGTCATACTCCTGCCAGTCCATTCTGCCCGCACGAAATCCGATGATGTCCTTGTACTCAGGATTGCCCTCCATGACGGCGTACTCCGCCCGCGTATAGGGGTCGAGCGGTGTTGTGAGCAGGTTCCATGCGAGGATGGAGGCTCCGATGAGGAGGCATATACAGAGCATGGTCAGCACGTTTTCCTGCACGAAAGAACGAACCTTATTCATAGGTCAGCACCCCCCTTCGGGCAGAGGTGTGGATACAATGATGTACGGATATTTTCCTTTATTATACCATATCTGTTAGATATAGAACAATAGGAAAATGAAAAAGAATACGAATATTATTAAGTGAAAACAGGAAATGAAAAGGACCGGCATACAACGCGCTTTCTCGTGTATGTCAGTCCTTTTGTAGCTCCGGTCAGGGCTCGGGGGTTGGCTCATCCGGCGGACATTCATTCTCGCCGGAGACGGTGTTGCGTCCCTTTTCCTTCGATATATAGAGGGCGCGGTCGGCACGCTCCATCAGCGGTGCCATGTGGTCGCCTGTGCCGTGCCATGTGGAGACGCCGAAGCTCATGGTGACGCCGTCCAGGGTTTGCTCGAGATCCCTGCGCAGCTCCTCGCAGAATGCAACCATCTGCGCGAGATCGTGGTGCAGGGCGAGCAGGATGAATTCGTCGCCGCCGTAGCGGATGAAGATGTGGCGGCGGTCTGTCCGTGCGCGCACGGTGTCCGCGATCTGCCTCAGGATCTTGTCGCCGCCGAGATGACCGCGCGTGTCGTTGACGGTCTTGAAGTGGTCGACGTCGAAGATGGCGAACGAGAAGCTGAAGCCGCGCGTGTTGGCGAGTGCGGAGAATTTCGCAATGCCGTCCGCAAGCTGGTGGCGGTTGTAGCAGCCCGTGAGGAAGTCGCGGCTCGCCTCGTTCTGCGACTCCTGCAGCTCGCGTGCGAGAGATTCGTTTTTCTGTGCGAGTGCGGCATCCTCCTGCATCTGCTGACGAATGAGGAAGAAGACGAACGGGATGACCGCATAGATGGAGAAGATCGTGCACGAGAGGGGCGCGGCGAGGAGGTGGTACTCCCAGTGCAGGGCATCCACACCGACAAAGCCGGTCAGTGAGATCATCGCGACAAGACCATAGCGGCAGGCGGGGGTTTCCTTCGTGTTTGAACGGAACAGGGTATAGATGAGCACGAGGCAGCTAATGAAGAGGATCGGATAGAAGATGTGGAGCAGGTCTATGTAGCCGTCGAATCCGCAGAGTTCCGTAATGGTCGCAATGATAAAGAGCAACGTATAGACAACGATGGAGATATGTACTACTTTTGTATATGCAGGGCTGACAATTTCATGTATAATTCGCGCAAAGGTGGCGGGCATGATGTAGAGCATGATGAGGTGGAGCTCCCACCATAGAGCGGGGAAACCGAGCATACGCGAGAAGAAGGAGGACGTGCCCGTTGTCCACAGGATGAAGCTCATGAGGAAGCCGATGAGGTAGAGCTGGATGGTGCGCCGCTTGTGGATGCCGCGCCAGACGAGATCCATGATGAGGAAGACGATGAGGGAGAGCGCAATGGAGAGGCTTGCCGTGTAGATGGCATCCGCAAGACCGACTTTGCGCATGAGGGATTTTTCGCTGCCGATATAGAAGTAGTCGATGCTGCCGAGCCAGTTCGCATAGCCCGTGTGGAGCATGATGGTGAGGCGCTTGCCCGAGAGTCCCTCGTCCGTGTGGATGAAGTGGAGGGTGCGTCCGCGCGAGTCTGTGAGGTCGGCCCAGCTGCCGTGGATGTAGATGAGTTCGTCGTCGAGGTAGACGTAGACATCCTGGTTGGTCGTTGTGAAGAGGAGTTGATTGACGAAGAGCGGGGTCGTCTCGGGGATCTCCCATGAGAGGTAGACGGTCTTTGTCCCCGGCGGCATCGCCGGAGGTACGGGATAGTCATAGGTCTGCCAGTCGAAGTTCTTGGGGTTGAATCCGATGATGTCGCGATACGCCGGGTTCCCCTCGATAACAGCATACTCTGCTCGTGGGGGGGTATACGGTGAGGAGGTGAGTGACTGCCATGAGAGCACAGCCAATGCTGCGATTGCCGCCATGCACAGCAGCGTGATGCGGTTGCCCCATATCATTTGAACGATTTTTGTCATGTCGCTGATGGTCTCCCTCGGCAGTATGTCCTAGGAGAATGAGGTTGATTTTCCTAGACGATGCCCAACTAAAATAATGAAGGTATTATATCACAAAAAAAGCGGAATGCATACAGTAAAAGATGAAAGGAGGTAATAATTTCCTCAAGATGTTTTTGGATTTTGAAGACATAAAAAGGACTGTTGTACGAGGTCGTTTTGACGCGGACAACAGTCCTTTTTATGGAATCGCTGATAAAATAGACCCTCAGATTGGCACAGATTTTTCTGTCCGATTGAGGCAGCAAACCCAACGCTGCCAGAGCTATGTGGAGGATTTGCAGGCATTGAGCGGGCAAAAAAGGTGCGCCAAGGTGGCGGTGCTGAATTTATCGGTGCATCCTGCGGTCCATCAGTTCCGGAATCCCGAGAGGTCGAGGGCGTCAAATCCCGCGATGAGCTCCTTGACGGTGCGCTCGATTGCGTTCGCGCCGCCCTCTGCGTCTGCCTCGATGTTGAGCGGCATGTTCGGGTCGTGCAGCGACATCCTGAGGAGTGCCCAGCCGCCATCAAAGACGATGCGCACGCCCTCGTAGGACGGCTCTGCGATGGTGAGTCCCGCTGCCCGTGCGCGCTGCTCGAATGCGGCGAGAACGTCCTTGCCGTATGCCTTCACGTCGTCCACATCCACGATCTTGATGCGGATCTCACGCGCCTCGGCGGGGTGGTGGAGATCGGCGATGAGGTCGGCGAGCGTCCTGCCCTCGGCGCGCGCCTTTGCCGCCGCGATGATGAGTTTCACCGCGAGGTAGGCACCGTCGTCGAGGTAGTAGTTCTCGCTGAGTGCGCCGTGCCCCGAGGTCTCAATCGCAAGCGGCGAGACCTCGCCCGCCTCGTTCCTGCGGATGCACTCGTTGATGACGTTCTTGTAGCCGCGCATGTAGCGTAGATGCTTCAGGTGCAGGTTGTTTTCGAGGAAGTCGGTGAGGCCGTCGGAGGTCACGGAGTCTGTGATGATGGTGGAGCCGGGGTAGTCGGGTGCGAGGATGGCGGCCATCATGGCGATGAGGGCGTTGCGGCTGACATCGGTACCGTCCGCGAGAACAGCGCCCATGCGGTCAACGTCGGTGTCGAAGATGAGCCCGAGATCGGCGTCATTTTCGATGACGGCTTCCTTGATTGCGCGCATGGCGGCAGGATCCTCGGGGTTCGGGATGTGGTTCGGAAAATGTCCGTCGGGGTCGAGGAACTGGCTGCCCGTGGTGTCTGCGCCGAGCGGGGTGAGGATGCGTCCTGCGAAGAAGCCGCCCGCGCCGTTGCCCGCGTCGACGACGATGTGCATGCCCGCGAGCGGTTTTTCCACGCCGCCGAGTGCCGTGCGGATTTTGTTCACAAGGTGCTCACTGTAGCGGCCGATGAGGTCGAACTTCAGTACATGGTCGAGTGTGCCATGTGCTTCCTTTGCCTCTGCGGCGTAGGCGAGGATTTTCTGAATGTCCTCCTTGTCCGCGCCGCCCGCAGCGGTGAAGAATTTGAGTCCGTTGCGGTTGTAGGGGAGGTGGCTCGCCGTGATCATGATCGAGCCGTCCGCCGCCGTGTCCTCGAAGATGGTCGCCATGAACATGGCGGGGGTGGAGGCGAGGACGCAGTCGATGCCATGTGCGCCCATGTGGGTCAGCCCTGTGAGCACGCAGTCCTTGATGGCGAGCGCGGAGATGCGCGAGTCGTGTCCGACGGCGATCTGCAGCTCGGCAGGCTGTTTGCCCGTTTTCTCCGTGAGGAGACGGACGAAGCCGGCGGAGATGCGGTTCGCTGCCTCGGGGGTGAGGGTGACGGGCTCATCGGGGACGCCTGCGACGGCGACGCCGCGGATGTCGCTCCCGTTCGCGAGCTTCTTGAAGTCTTCATGGGTGAGTGGCATGGGAATTCCTCCTTATATAAGGAAGCCCTGATAAATTCAGCACTGCCATCTTGGCGCATCTTTTTCGCTCTGCCATCGTCGACAAATCCTCCACATAGCTTTGGCAGCGTTGGGGTTGTCTCCTTGACCGAACAAAAAATCTGCACCAATCGGACAGACTTCATTTTATCAGCGATTCCATAAAATTATTATGCGCCGAAAAACTCCTCCTCCACGGCGATGCAGAGCGTGTGGTAGATGGGGAGATGGTACTCCTGAATCTTGTACGTTTCATCGGCGGGGGCTTTGATCGTGATGTCGGCGTAGCCGCCTGTCACGCATTTGCCGCCCGAAGCGCCCGTGAGGGCGATCGTTGTCATGCCGAGCGCCTGCGCCATGCGGAAGGCGTAGAGCACGTTTTTCGAGTTGCCGGAGGTCGTGATGCCGAGGAGAACATCCCCCTGCTTTCCAAGCCCCAAGACCTGCTGGGCAAAGGTGAGGTCGGGCGCCTGATCGTTCGAGAACGCCGTGCTGATGGCGAGCTGCGAGGGCAGCGAGATCGCGGGGAGTGCGCCCTGCAGATTCTGCATGAAGTAGTCGACCGTGCGCGGGTCGGTCGCGTCGCATGCCTCGTGCAGCTTTGCAAAGATGTGCTCATCGAGGTGGCGCGGGAGGAGAAAGCCCTTCATCAGCTCGCCGACGATGTGCTCCGCATCCGAGGCACTCCCGCCGTTCCCGCAGACGATGAGCTTGCCGCCCGAACGGTAGCAGTCCGCAAGTGCCTCTATGGCGGCGCGGATCTCTTTGCCGCAGGGCTCGAGTGCGGGATAGCGCGCAATAAGGGTATGAATGGCGGCGTAGGCAGATTCTTTCATTGTTGACGCTCCTTTACAAAGCTTGTTTGATTTCTATTATGGACGATGTGAAAGCCTTTTTCAAGGGAAAATACGATTACAGAATCATGGGAAGCACTGATAAATTCAGCCCCGCCGTCTTAGCACATCTTTTTCGCCCTGTCTGTGCCCTAGAATCCTCCACATAGCCCTTGCAGCGTTGGGTTTGTCTCCTTGACCGAACAAAAAATCTGCACCAATACGACGGACTTCATTTTATCAGTGATTCCCATGTTT
>CAUVFG010000044.1:0-8598 GCA_963551125.1 uncultured Selenomonas sp.
ATCGGCGCCGCCCCGCGCAGCTTCGGCAGGAGGGAAGCATGCACGTTGATGCAGCCGTGTACGGGTACATCGAGCACCTCCTGAGAGAGGATCTGACCGAACGCCACGACGACGGCAAGGTCGGGCGCGAACGCGCGCAGCTGCGCGACAAAGTCCGCATCGCGCGCACGCACGGGCTGCATGACGGGAATATCATGCGCGAGCGCCCACGCCTTGACGGGCGACGGGCTGAGCTTCTTCCCACGCCCGCGCGGACGGTCGGGCTGCGTAACAACGGCGACCACCTCGGCAAGATCGCTGCGCGCGGCAATCGCCGCAAGCGTCGGCACGGCGAAGTCCGGCGTCCCCATAAAGACGACACGCATTCTCGTCACCCCTTCTTCTCCTCCTTGCGCAGACTTACAGCAATATCGATGAAGAGTCTGCCGTCGAGATGGTCGCACTCGTGCTGAATGCAGCGCGCAAGCAGCCCCTCCGCCGTCAGGCTGCGCCTGCGGCTGCGCCGATCCGTATACTCCACCGTCACGCGCGCCGCGCGCTCCACATCGCCGTAGACCTGCGGCACCGAGAGACAGCCCTCCGAGTCCACTACCGAGCCCTCACGCATCGTGATAACGGGATTCACAAGTTCGAGCAGCCCGTTCTCATCCTGCACGTCGATCACAACGATCCGCAGTGACTTGCCGATCTGCGGCGCAGCAAGACCCACCCCGTCCGCAGAGTACATCGTCTCCGCCATATCGTCGAGCAGCTTGCGATGCCACTTTGTGAGGCGGTCGACCGGCGCTGCCACTTGTTTCAGAACGGGATCGCCCGCCTTTTTGATGTCCAGTATTGCCATAGTTTTCCCTTATTCTATGTGCAGATTGTAGATCCGCACAGCATTATCATAGAACACCGCATTCCAATGCTCCTCGGGTATGAACAGCTTCGTGAACGCAATGTAGTCGTCCAGATTTGCAAGCGGCCAGTCCGTCCCGAACATCAGGCGGTCATAGGCATTCAAATATGCGAGCCAGCCATGCAGCTGCTCGATGTAGAACTTCTTGCGCTCACAGAATAGCGCAAAATCCTGAATTTTACCCGCAAGCATCCCCGAAAGATCGGCGCTCACGTTCAGATTCTTCTCCATCACGGCAACTGCGTCCGTGAAATATGGCTCGCCGAAATGACACATGACGAAATTCACATCGCGGAACTTCGTCGCCGCCTCGTCCATCACATTCGGATGCGCGTATTTCAGTAGTGCCTTCTCCGTCGCCGTCAGACCCGTGTGCACGGCGACAGGCTTCTTGTACTGTGCAGCAAGTTTATAGACAGGCGCAAGCATATCGTCGTAGATATAGAAGTAATGATAGCCCGGATAGAGTTTGATGCCGACACAGTGCTCACTTTGCAGATGTGTTTCCAGAGCAGGCAGGAGCTTTTCAAGGCGTCCCGCCGCCATCTCCGTTACGCCATCGCCCCCGATCCCCACACAGTAATGAAAAAGATTGGGGTAGTCCGGCGATGTCTCCTCGACGGGCAAATTTCCCATGACAACACCGTGGACGATGCCCACCTCCGCATAGGCACGGCGCAGAGCCTCCTCCGTATTCTCGTGCCCCGCCGCCCACGCAACGGTATCAAAATACTCCCCTCTGCCAAAGTGCAGATGGGCGTCAATGATCTTCATCTATTTATTTCTCTTTCTAAAAATAACCAAGTATCACTATCCGTTTAGTTTACCATATCCGTCAATAGTTTTTCTGTAACCGAAGAAACAAATAAATGCAGATTGTAAGGAAGCGCTGATAAAATGAAGTCCGTTCAGATTGGCACAGATTTTTTAGTCCGATTGAGGAGGCAAACCGGACGCAGAGTGGTGCTCTGTGGAGGATTTGCCGACAAAAAGCGGGCAAAAAAGATGTGCTAAGATGGCGGTGCTGAATTTATCAGTGATTCCGTAAGCTTCCTTTTTCACGATTCGAGCCAAAATGTACAAAAGAATGTACATCGACTGTGCTATACTGATGATCAAGGAGGTGCAGAAGGATGTATGCAAGCGGGAGCAAAAAGATGCTCAACATGATGATTCTGGAGATTCTTCGAACGCATACAGATGAGGAACATCGTCTGACACAGCAGGAAATCATCCGTCTGATGAAGCTGATGTACGGCGTCACCTGTGACCGCCGCTCGGTGCGCAGCAACATTGAGGCATTGCAGGAAATGGGCTATGAGATTGAGGTGCGCCCAGGATACGCACTCATTGATCGGACATTCGACAATGCAGAGCTGCGGATGCTGATCGACAGCGTACTCTTTTCACACGAACTGTCTGCAGTGCAGGCAAATCGCCTGATCGAAAAGCTGAAATCGCTTGGCAGTCGTTATTTTCAGCCAAAGGTATCCCATGTGGCTCATCTCTCAAAGCTCCACCACGCGGAGAATGCACAGGTAATGCACACTCTGGACGTGCTAAACGATGCCATAGAGGCGAAGCACAAGGTGCAGTTCACCTACAATAGCTGTGGTACAGATTTCCGACTGCATCCGCGGCGGACTGCGCCATACGTGGTAAATCCCTATCAGATGGCTGCACAGAACGGTCGCTATTACCTCATCGGCAACTATGATGCATATGACAACGTCTCGCATTACCGCATTGACCGCATTACAGACATCAAGATGCTGGATGAGCCTGCAAAGCCAAAGAGCGCAATCCGCGATTTCGCACAGGGATTCAGTCTGCCGCGCCACATGGCGGAACACATCTATATGTTCAGTGGAGAGAGTGTCACCGTTCAGCTTCGAACATACACCTATATGATGGATGCGCTTACGGACTGGTTCGGCAGGAATTTCCGCCTCAAATTGGAAGACGAGGAGCGCATGCTCGTAACCCTCCGCTGCAACGAAGAGGCGATGAAGTATTGGGCGCTGCAGTTCGGCATATATGTCGAGATCATCTCACCCGAGCGTCTGCGCACAGCAGTAAAGGATGCGCTGCGGCGCATGTGTGAGATCTATGGGCTGGAAGCCCCTCCTTGTTCCCTGAAAACTAAATCAAATTGATCTCTGCATGCATATGAAAATGATTGAGATAATGGAATGATAGATCAAAGGAGTGAGAACAATGCTGTTTTACGAATTTCAGATCAGCTGCAGCCCTGCGGAGGAGCTTCCGTCCGGATACGGTGAAGAGCGCAGAAAGCGCGAGGAACGACTCTCCGAACTGAACGAACTGCTCTATGCACAGCACACCGACGGAAAGAATTTTTTTGTCATTGACCGTCCCCTTTCGGACGGCTTCCACATGTGTGGGGCTGTGAAACAGACGAAACCTATGACTGCAGGACTGCTTGGAAAGCTGCTTGCACCGATACTGTCCGAAGCATGCGGCATAAAAAAAGTTTCCGTAAATTCTCTGCGTGAGATCACACGCGAACAATTCGCCCATTACATCGAAATTTGTGATAAAAAAAGTTACCTGAATTGCTGTAACCCCCTGTATGATCTACAGCTGAATTATGCAGATAATCGCTACTTTCGGCTTGCGGAGGAGATGGGCACTATGCGCCCGCAGCTCTCACGCGCAAAGGCATACCGCGAGGCAGACGGGCTGATGGCAGACAGCAGCTTCCTGGATGAGCTGGCGCGAATTTACTCTGACAAGAATGAGCGGAAGATTTTTTACGGGCATCCTGTGCATTATCATATCACAGCAGGAAACTCAGACGCTGCAATGACAATGACGCGCCTGCTCGTACGTGCTCTCTACGCCAACAAGCGCCTTGCAGGGCAGCGCATCAACAGGGTTTACAACATACAGGAAGAATGCTATGACGAATCTGACCTAGATCATCTCCTGCGTCATGCGGAGGGCGGAACCGTTGTCCTCGAGATGTGCAGCTGCGCCGAGGAGGAAAGATATGCGGGCAGCTACGAACGAGTAAATGAGTACTTGGCTGCCATGATTCGTAAGTATCAGCGCAATACGCTCTTTATTCTGGTCGACTTCCACCTGCAGAGGGGCGGGCTGAGAAATCTGTTGACCACACTGCGTGAGGATATTTCCTTTGTGCACATCGAGGAGGGTGCAGGCAGCCGTGCACAGGCAGCTGCATATCTGCAGAGCCTTGATGCACAGTCATCAATGCCCCACTACACCGAGCACGAGCTGGAGCAGGCTCTCGGTGATCGGCGTACCTTCCGCGCATCGGACATTCACCAAATTCACGAAAAGCTCTACCGGGACGCACTGAAGAACAAGTCCTACCGTGCATATCAGGACGTGGACTTCCATCCCGAAACAACAGTGCAGAAGCCGACTGAAGATGCCGCTGCAGTACTGCGGGACATGGTCGGGCTGAAGCAGCAGAAGGAAATCCTGGAACAGATCGTCGCCGCATTCGCCATTCGGAAGATGCGGACGGAGATGGGAACAGAAACGAAACGCCCGTCCATGCACATGTGCTTCACAGGCAATCCGGGCACTGCAAAGACAACGGTTGCACGCCTGCTCGCCGACATCCTGAGCAAGGAGAACATCCTTCCCACAGGACGGTTCATCGAGTGCGGGCGCTCTGACCTCGTCGCCAAATACGTCGGGTGGACAGCGGTGTGCGTCAAAGAAAAATTCCGTGCAGCACGCGGCGGAATCCTCTTCATTGACGAGGCATATGCTCTCCTCGATGACCGCTCCGGCAGCTACGGAGATGAGGCAATCAGCACCATTGTACAGGAAATGGAAAATCATCGGGAGGACGTGATCGTCATCTTCGCGGGATATCCGAAAAAAATGCAGGACTTTTTAGACGCCAACGAGGGGCTGCGAAGCCGCATCGCATTCCACGTGAGTTTCCCTGACTACACAGCGGACGAGCTTACAGAGATCCTGAGCCTGATCGCACGCCAGCAGGGATACACGCTCACAGAGGAGATCGTAACTCATTGCCGCACGCAATTTTCTTCCATGTGCAGGCAGGAGGACTTCGGCAACGGACGTTTCGTACGGAATGTCTTTGAGCAGGCGCTCATGAAGCAGTCTCAGAGGCTCTGGGCTCTTCGAGAACACCACGCCCTCACGGAGGACAGCCTGCGTCAGCTCACTGTCGCCGACTTCAATGTCGCTGCCCTGCAGCCTGCCGAACGCAGACAGACCTCGATGGGATTTTCTGTTTCACACGGATGAAAGTATGGCACTCAATAATTCGGAGGTAAAAAAATGACAGCAGGTAAAAGCAATTTGACGCCGGGAAGTGCCGAAAAAGGAAGTCGTCTGTGGATGCAGAGGTTAGTCGATGCACCGCATTTCCCATTGTTAGCACAGGAATGTACCGCGCAGATCGGCGAGGAGGTGGAGTGGATTGCCCCCCTCCCCAAAAATAATTTCAAGGAATATAAGTTGAATCAAAATGAAGCGATGTCGAGCCTCTTTCCCAGTGCGGACAAGATGAATATCTTCGATTTTTGGCCAAAGAATCAACCGCAATGGGACGGCATAGCCATCGGCCGAAACAGCGGCACACTCTATCTGGTGGAGGCAAAATCCTATCGGCAGGAGGCCGAAGGACAGAAGTCGAAGGCAAAAGACCCAAAGAGCATAAATCAGATCAATGAAACTCTGAAGAAAAATCACGCAGTGCATTTCCCGCAAGGAAATTTTACGCTGTGGACGGAGGGGCATTATCAACTCGCGAACCGCTTGACATTTCTCTATGAAATCCAAGCACGCTGCGTACCACAGTTCTTCCCCTCCGTGCGACTCATTCTGCTGAACTTTGTCGGCGACCCAACAATGAAGAAGACCACGCGAGAGGAGTGGGAATCGTATTACAGCAATGTATTTGAGGAAATGCTCGGTACGGCGCAGACGCCTCAGGGAGTTCTGTTGCTGCATCTCGATGTGGAGCTCTGTCACAGGTATCAGGCTCTGAAGAACATGGTGAGAAACCGCAGCACAGCATTTGCCGCACTGATGCACTTCATCGAGCAGGAGACGGCCTACCTCACAGCGCCCGCCTCTACAAAGTATCACCTGTGTCGCAGGCACGGCCTGCTCGAGCACAGCGTGAACGTTGCCGAGACAATGCTGAAGATGCGCGCGTCAGTCGCTCCTGACCTATCTGAGGAGAGCTGTGTCATCGTCGCCCTCCTCCACGATCTCGGCAAAGCGGGCGTCCCCGGAACACCGCAGTATCTGAAAAATGATGAGGAGGGCGCACGATATCCCTATCGCTGGAATCGGGAGCTCACCTATCTGAGTGTCCCCGTGCGCAGCATTTACCTCATTCTGCCGCACTTTCCTCTTACAGAGGAAGAGACACAGGCAATTGTCTACCACGACGGTCAATACGTAGAGGAGAATAAATGTGTCGCCGCACGCGAGGAACCGCTCACGCTTCTTCTACAGTATGCGGATAATTGGAGCGGATTCGTGATTGAAAAGAAGTTACAAAAATAACATCCTACAGCAGATCCATCATGCGATGTGTCTGCGGGATGATGCGGACATCGGGGAGATGGCAGAGTGCGATGCGTTGGAGTTCAAGGAGTCGTGCGGGCGTTGACGCAGTGCAGCCGCCGTATGGCGTGACGGGCTGGAGGACAAAGAAGGTCGCAGGTGCAATCTCCGCGACCATGCGTGCCGCGCGCTCCACATCCTCCGCCCGCGTCTCTGCAGCGACGACAACCTTCACATAGACGTCCTTCGCACACGCGACCGAGAGAAAGCGTGCGTGTGCATCCCAGACGGGTGCAGAGAGCACGTCCGGCAGCTTGATATCCATGCTGATGTACGAAATGCAGTCGATACAGTCTGCAAGCGCACGGTCAAGCGTACCGTTCGTCTCGAGGAAGAGCGGAAGTGCACTATGCGCAGCGAGTTCTTTGATAAACGGGACATGGAGCAGCGGTTCACCGCCTGTGATGCTAAGAGAATGGTGCGGCACATCCTCCGCGAGCCGCGTGATGATCTCCGCGACCTCCTCGGGTGAAAGAGGGTTCTCGTAGGGAACGAGTTCATGCGAGCCGACAGGCATCTCCACCATGCAGCGCGGATGACGCCCGATCTCATTCTCCGTGTCGCAGTAGGTACAGTCGAGATTGCAGCCCTCGAGGCGCACGAATACCTGCCGGCAGCCGACGTACTTCCCCTCCCCCTGTATGGAGGAAAAGATTTCGATGATGTTCTCGCGCATATCAGTCCTTCGTATAGGTGACGGAGGACTTTGGCGACTCCCAGACGGTGAGCGCAGTCAGCTCTGCGGGAGATGCCGCAATTTCCTCACGCGCCGCAAGCCGCTCGTAGATAATGCGCGCCAGATTCTCCGCCGTGGGATTTACCCCCTCGTTGAACGGGTGGAAATCGTTCAGATAGTAGTGATCGAACTCGTCCAATATTTCGGCAAGTGCCTTTTTCGCAATCTTGAAGTCGATCAGCATTCCGAGTTCATCGAGCTGCGTTCCCTGAAACGTTGCCTTGATCACCCAGTTGTGCCCATGCAGACGGTCGCATTTGCCGGGATAGTTCACGACGCGGTGCGCCGCCTCGAATGCGCCCTCGACGCGTAATGTATACATAGTTATTCTCCTTTTATGGAAAAGGCTGCCGCACTTATGCAGCAGCCTCTTTTTCACTTCACGTCGCTCATGACCTCATCCATGCTCATGGCACGCGTATGCTTCGTATGGCTCCACTCGTGCTCGTTGCGGTGGATGAATCCGAGGAAGATGATCGGAATCCACGAGTAGATGAACACCGGGTAGAGCAGCAGATAAAACCATGCCTTCAGCTTCGCACGCACCTTGATGAGGATAATCATGGGCAGGACGTACTGCCCGATCATAATCGCGGTCATGAGCTGCGACGGCAGGAACTTGTAAATGCTCGTGTAAAACGGCGGGAATGCCAGCTGCACGTAGCTGATGATGATGAAGAACGTCGAGATCATCAGGAAATGCGGCTGCAGCAGGTAGATACAGCCGTCCCAGATGCGGATGTCACGCCGCTTCCATCCCTCGCGAATCATCGTCGGGATGAAGCGGTGCGCCACGTCAAACTGCCCCTGTGCCCAGCGGCGGCGCTGATTCCACGCCTGCTTGAACGTGAGCGGCTTCTCATCGTAGACCACGGCGTCATGCGCCCACGTCGTCTTGATGCCCTCGGCGAGCAGCTTCATCGTGAACTCCATGTCCTCCGTGAGGCAGGTCGCGCGCCAGCCGTGCCGCTTCAGCACGTCCGTCGTGATGCACATGCCCGTGCCGCCGAGACAGGCAGAGAGCCCGATGTTCGTCTTTGCAAGATGTGAGATGTGGTCGATGACCCAGAATGCGATGGCGAACGTGCCCGCAACCCATGTATCATAGGGGTTCTTCGCGTCGAGATAGCCCTGGATGACCTTGTCCCCCTTCAGGAGGCGATGATTCATCTCCTTCAGGAAATTCGGGTGCACAAGGTTGTCCGCATCGAAGATGGCAATCGCATCGTATTCCTTGTCCATCTCGAAGAGGCGCTCAAACATCCACTCGAGTGCAAAGCCCTTGCTCTTCCTCGTCGGATGTGTACGCTCACACACGATTGCACCGTGCTTGCCCGCAATCTCTGCCGTTTCA
>CAUVFG010000045.1:0-8533 GCA_963551125.1 uncultured Selenomonas sp.
ACCTTGAGGATGGCTTCTTTTCCGATTATAGACATTCCCTTCACCTCCTCTTTTCAAGATTATACTATCCATCTGCATTTTTGCAAGCAATAATTATAAGTATAGATATAATTATTGCTTGCAAAAATGCAGATTTTCTCTCCAAAACATAAAACCTGCCGAAATGTCTCCGCATGGGAAAACATTTCGGCAGGTTTTTCATTCGTATAAGATTAGCCGTCATTCGATCGCCGCACTCCCCCTACGGTTCGTGAGTGGCTTATGCCCGTAGTGATCGAGGCAGATATTCACGAGGTCGACATTATATTTGCGCTGCACGAGGAAGAACTCGACGATGAGATCGCTCTCGCTGCTGTGCGATAGGGTATAGCCCGCGCGCCGCAGGAGATCCTGCGCCTCCGTGAGCGAGAGATGCAGCGCGATGGCAAAGGCGAGCGCCGTCTCCTTCGTCGGATGGTAGTGCTTGTCCGTACGAATCTTGGAGAAATGCGCCTTCGTCACGCCCGCCTTCGTATAGATCTCAGCGGGCTTACGACCCGTCCGCTCGATCAGATACAGAAGCCGCTCCGAAAAACTGTCCTCCATCTTGCTGAGCAGTCCGTTGATCGCTCCAAGGAGATCTATGGACGGGGGGCGGGGTCCTGCAAGCGTACGCAAATCGTCGATGCGAAAATGGCGCAGCTTGCCGCGTTCCACTTCGTAATGCGCTGCAATATATGCCGCGAGCTCTGCAAGAAGCTGTTCATCCATCTGTCCTGCACTCCATTCCGAGCCAGTCCGCAATCCCCTGCGGTGAGGCGGCGATACCTCCACCAAGCTGCGCGGTGAGGGCAGCGTACTCCGCACGTGGAACATCATCGAGGAAGAGCGTCTCCAAATACGCCGTTGCGCGCGAGCTGCCCACATAGATGAGCCGCTGACAGGTCGGATTCGTAAGCGCTGACACACGCACATCCACGAGGAGAACAGCCTTTGCCTCGAGCCCCTTGTAGCGGCGTACCGTCGTAAACCAGAGTTTTCCCGCCTCCGGCTGATTGGACACGGGAATCCCCGCGAGTGTCTTCAATCCGCTGAACAGGCTTTTTTCGAGAGTCGACACCGTGAGGATCACCATGTCCTCAATCGCAAGCTTTTCCTCGCTGCGCATCCGCTGCACAAAGTCAGCGGCGGCAGTGTCGAGTGCATGTATGTCGGGAGCAAAGACGGCGCAGGGACGCTTGCCGTGAATCTCGTTCAGATAGTTCCGTTGTCTGCCCGTGAGGAAGCTGCGCACCGTCCGTCCGATCTCCGCCGTATTGCGGCAGTTGCGGTAGAGCACGAGGCGGCAGTCCATATGAGCGTCAATCCACTGAGGCGCGGTCTGCACCGTATGTCCCTCGACGCGGCGCGAGATAATCGTCTGCCCACGGTCGTAAAAGACGTAGAATGCGCCGTCATGCAGCTCGGCAAGGAGCGCAAGGTGTTCGAGCAGAGGGCTTGGAAAATCCTGCGCCTCATCCACGATGATGTTCGGATACTCCCACAGCGTATCGTCAAATTCGTTCTGAAAGAACGCCTCGAACTCCCGCAGCACCGTTTCGATGTGAAGGTTTCGATCCGCCATCAGCTCCTCTGCGAGCGTACGCTCATTGTGAATCGTGATATGCACATCCCAACGGCAGGAACGCAGACGGCTCAAAAGGAACTCGTTGAAACAGAGGTAGAGCACCTTCTGCCCCTCACGCGCAAGCATACGCGCCTTCTCCGCCGCAAGCAGGCTCTTTCCCGTACCCGCCGCGCCATGAATCGCCGCCGTGCGCTGGTCGGCAAGATACTCGAGCAGGGTGAACTGGGCATTCGTCAGGCGCGCCGTCGACTGCTCCACCGCCCGCGATACGGACGAAATCGTCTCCACAATGCGGAAGACAGGCTGCAAAGTCTGAACGACCTGCCGAAACGCCGATGCCGGCTGCGCACGCTCCGGAATGCCGAGCAGCGTGTGCCAATAGTTGTAGATTGCCTCCAGGCGCGCCTTCGGCGTGCCGAGATCGTCCGTATCGAGGATAATCTCGCGCGGGGACTCGAGCGGCAGCGCCTTCCCTTTTGGAATCTGCACGGACGTGAACCAGACCGCCTTGCCAACGAGAGGGAAATTCTGCGGCATTCTGCGGCGCAGCTCGGAGAGGATGCGCTGACGGCTGTTTTCCGCCTGCTGAAATGGATAAATGACCTTTGTCTCGCCCGTGCGGCGGTTCGTCTGCTGCCACGCGCCGTCCTCGTAGGCAATCCCGCCCGCCTTCACCTCGATCGCAAGGATGCCGCGCTGCGGGTGGAGCACGACAAAATCCGCCTCCCCCTGCGGCGCCGTACGCGCACCGTCCCCAAGCCAGCAGTAGGAGTGAAACACCGTATAGTCATCGCCAAGCGTCTCGAGCGCCTGATACGCCAGCCACTCGCCCTCGCTCCCGTGAAAATCTCCCACGAATGCGGGATAGAATCGTGCCATAGGCATCTCCTCCTCATAGCAAAACCTCCGATATCCGTGTATATTTTACACCATCTCGGAGGTCTGTGCCGTCCTTTATTTTCTGCCGCGCTACGATGCGGCTGCACCTGATATCTCAAATTTTTTCGCCTGCAAGCCCTTCAGCGTCTCATCCAGCGACTGCGCGATTTCGTCCACCGCCGCGCGGATGCTCTGCGTACGCTCGCCGGATGCGATCGTTGAGGGATTCAGCGCAGTATCCTCGCCTTTTTCCTCGAACTGCGCTTCGAGCTCTGCGATGATCTCCGCACCGCGCTGTCCCAGTTTTTCCTGCAATGCGCCGATGCTCGCCTTCAGCTCGGCGTAGACGGCGGCACGCTCTTCGTCGCTCGTACATTCCTCCATCGCCCACTCCGCCTCACGGCGCAGCTTCTCGCCGAGTACGGCGATGCCGTCCACATCGCGCAGTCCTTCACTGCGCTCACTGTCATCATCGTCCGCCTCGAGCGCCGCCGCCACACAGAGCCCGATGATGCCGCCCGTGGCGAGCAGCAGACCGTTTTTCACCCATGACATAAGTATCTCCTCCTTAAACAGATAACTGAAACTATGTCCAGTATAGATGAGAGTAGGAGGAAAAAGTCACCTGTCAGGCGACTTTTTCAATTTTACGAGAAAGATCGTCATATATTTGGATTTTTCTTTACTTTCTATTATAGTATAACTCTAAGATATGGTAAAGATTTTTTCAATCGATATTTAACGCAAAAATATACTAAGACAAAAGCATCATACCTAAGGAAGCACTGATAAATTCAGCCACGCCATCTTTGGACATCTTTTTCGCCCGAACTTCGTCAACAAATCCTCCACATAGCCTTTGCTATGTCTCCGGTTTGTCTCCTTGATAGGACAAAAAATCTACACCTATCTGACGGACTGCATTTTATCAGCGATTCCGTAAATATTACATTGCGCGGATCGACTTGCACATTTCGTGCAGCATTTGATAATATGCATCAATATCCATGCTGCTAAAACATGTGTGATAGAGATATTCCCCGCGACAAATATCCGGCCGACTGTTATAGATCGCACAGCGATTCGTCGGCAGCAGGTGAACGCATTGACCATCGCCGCGATCAAATTCAGGCGGCAGCAATTTTGCAATGTCCAAATGTTTGCAGCAAGCGCCGCATTGTTCGCACGCAAATATTTTGCCATCGAGAATCGTTACCTGATCCATATAGAATGAATCCTTTACACCTCGGCAGGGGAAATAACATCAATCGGCATAAGCCCCTTGTTCGGTCCCTTATATATATCCCGACGCCCTCCCATCAGCCCCATCCCCGCCAAAACACCAGCAGCTATACCTGCACCAACTTCTACAGCTGTTACCGCAGCAAGAGGGACTATGGACTGAGGCTCTGTAAAATAATTTACAATTTTAGGTGGAACATATTGCTTCATGCCGCTCGTCTCCTTAATGACAGCAGATTCTTCCACTGCAATTCACGAATCACATCGACAATATCGTCCTGCAAAATAGAACGCTCAACATCATAGACCAGCATAAGATCTTCGACGATTTTATCCACGGAGCGTTTTCCATCAATGAGAAGAAAAATTTCCCGTGCCGTATCATTTAGATAGAAAATCTCTAATTGCCACGAACTAACAATTAAGAACTCGCCGTTTAGCTTTTCCTTGAGGATGTTCTTTCGTGGAATGAGTTCCTTCCACATTTCATACACGGCAAAGATCCCCCATTCCATCCATTTCTTCCAAGCAACGTACTGCTCTTGCGGCAAGCGCACGAGAAGTACTATTCAAGGAATTCGTCACAGCACGAGTTGCAGCATAGCCTGCAAGAAAACCAATGGCAGCTCCGCCACTCGCAATAGCAGCACCAGCTCCTATTGCCGCCAAAGGTATTACACCATAGGAATCGGACTCCGTAACAACAGACGGCTTTGCATATTCACGCTTCTCCATGATATACCTCCTTGCATACTCATGCGTCTAAACGCACATCTGCATCCATGTAATTTCGAATTGCACCCGACTGTGCATCTTCATCCACAGATGCAATAAACTCCTGCACTCTTGGATCTCCCCATATATGACACCCCCTCCTCTGCCATATCTCATAGAATTCCTCTTCCAGAACATTCCCCATGACAAAGGGAGCCATGCAGTCAAGCCGCACATCTCCATTCGGACGGATGATACAGCCAAGGTTGGGCCCGATCTGATAGCGGTCAAACTGATTCTTGATGCCCGATGAGCGCTGCAGCTCAAGTTTTCCCCGGTACTCCTGTGCAAGGGTCTCGATGAGTTCATACATACGATTCTCCTGCTCCGGAGACAGATAGATTTCCTCTGCATAGCGATTCGCACGTCCCGAGGGAAGAACCTGACCGACCATCAGGGAGGATGCCCCCAGTCGATAGGCAAGTTTTGCCATCATTGGGAGTCGCTCCAATGTTTTCGGGGTCACCGTATGCGCAATCACCAAGGGGATTCCCGCACTGGAAACCTCGAACGCACCGTGAACGGCACGATTCCAACTATCCTCTACCTGTCGAAAGTCATCGTGCAGCTCAGCCGTATCGGCATCAATGGACACCTGCAGCCAGTAGTAGCGGTATTTCTTCAGATGCTGTACCTTTTCCCTGTCCAGGAGGAAGCCGTTCGTGATGATGACGAACGATGTCCCATCATCATGGAGAATATCCATCACATCAAAGAGGTCATTCCCCAAGAGAAGCGGTTCGCCGCCGGATAGAATTGCTTGGAAAATCCCGCCGTGTCCCACCACATGATGTGACAGATCTTTCCATCGCTCCACGCTCATGAGCGTTGTATGCTTCTCGCCAGAACCATTGTAACAATGCTTGCAGTAAAGATTGCATTCTGACATAAGCTCGTATTGGAGCGTGATCGGCATATCGAATTCTTCCGGATATTGCCTCGCAGCCTGCATATGTTCGACATTTTTATACAGAGCTTCGATTGCGCGCTTATCCTGCAAACGGAAAATCCTGCGATAATCTTTCATAGCTAGAAATGACCACCTTCTCGAAAATATGAAGGGAATCCTCGTCTCTATACTTTTGTGCAGAGCAGAGATGAACGGATGAAAGGATTGCTTGACAGGCAACCTTTACAATATCATATATTTATTCTATATGATATTTTCAGAAGAAGTGCCCCCCTCCCGCAGACATGAACATCTAAAAAAATTCTTGGACATGATTTCATTTTTTCAGTAATCATATTCAAGATAAGAATTTCTGTATGTCGCATGATAATTTTATTATAAGCACTTTCCACGCCTGTGTCAATCTATCCTTCATCAACTCCGGCAGCAATCCTGAAAGATTCACTTGACCTGCGGCTTCCGTCTGACAGTGGTAAGCCTGCCGGACTTCAGCAGAGAGAAGACAGGGGCAAGGTCCATGCGGGAGATGCGGCGATCGATGATGCGCGCCAAGGGACATGCGATCTTGGTCGCTATGAAATTGATTGCGGCGAGAAGGAGTATCATGCAGTTCAGCCCAAAGAAGGAAAGCAATGCGGCCGTTCCCGCAATCGAGAAATAGAGGACGGTCAACGCCTTTGCCAGCGCCAGCCCCATGATGGTACTCATCATCCCACGTCGGATGAGTCGGATGTTGCGCGTATGCTCATGCAGGAAATGCAGGATGCACGCCGTCATCTTGCCATGTGAACGCAGCTCCCGCCATAGTCTCCGGAGGCGCTCCCATTTCTGCCGCAGCAGGTCGCACAGCCGCGCATTCAGGTATCGGTATACAGCAGACGCAGAGGGATTTTGACGAATTTCATGCAGCCACCCGCCGATGTCGAGCATCCTGCTGAGGGCGCTTCTGAGCGATCCGAAAAGTCCGAATCCGATAGATCCGATGTTATGCAGGACGCGCATCATGTAGGGTACGGACAGATGCGGCAGACGCAGAGACAGCAGAGATTCGAACAGCGACCATGCTGCGATCACAGCAAATTGCCCCATCCGGTAGGGAATCACAAAGGCATAATGCGCAGCATATGTCTTGGGGCTGCGCAGGATTCCGTTTTTCCTGCGCCTCAGCCGCTCCATCAGTTTCATGCACGAACTGCAGATGATGTCTGCGCCGTCTGCAATTCTTCCTCCCTGCCGCCATGACATAGTACATTCCTCCCGATACAGAGAATCGAACTATGTCCATTATAAACGATAATTGGATATAAAGGTCGCTTGGCAGGCGACTTTTATAAAGGCAAAGCCCACCTCAGGAGTAATTCTGCTCTCATGAGAGGGGCTTTGTCTTTTATATTGTTTTGGATTTAGTCTCGCGTCTTGCCGCCCGCGACGTTGTAGGTGACGCCGTGAATGTAGGAGGCGCGCTCGGAGGCGAGGTAGACGACGAGGTCGGCGACCTCGGTGAGCTTGCCGCTGCGTCCGAGCGGCGTGGTCTTCGTGCTCGCGTAGCCCTTGCGCAGGTCATCGACACTGATGCCGCGCGTATAGGCGAGCGCCTCCTCATAGGCGAGGGTGCGCAGCCCCGTCGCCTCGAGGATGCCGGGTGCAACGCCGATGACGCGCACGCCGTACTTGCCGAACTCCTTTGCCCACGAGCGCGTGGCTGAATATAGCGTGAATCTGAAAAGATGACAAGAAAAAACGCCGTGGATTTTGCGTTCCACAGCGTTTTTCTGTCATTTTCAGTTTTTATCGTCACATACGTGAAGTATTCATCTCATAAGTGATGATGTCTTTTCACTTATCCATCATCGCATACATCCATTCCTGCAAGACACGGGCATGGTTGACCGCAGGATCTTTCGCCCCATAGAGCAACGTTACATTTTCCCCTGCTGCAAGATGTTCAGCTACCGTTACCATATGAGTCGGTGCAGCCCTTCCTGTCGAGAGTTCCACGCGATATTTCACAGCAAATTCCTCAAAATGCTCCGCCTTGTGTCCAAACCACGTACGGAGTTCCGGCGATGGAGCAATATCCTTCCACCAGTCATCGAGTGCCGCACGTTCCTTTGAGATACCGCGCGGCCAGAGGCGGTCAACGAGCACACGAAAGCCGTCATCCGCAGACATCGCCTCATAAATACGTTTGATCCGAATCTCAGCCATTCAGCCCACCCCCACATACGCGAAACAATCATCTCATAAGTAAGTAAGAATGTTCTATGCCGCAAGTTGTTTCCCCGAGGTAGGTTCATTCTTCAGGATATACTCACCGACCGTGGCGAATTCCCCTGCGCGCAATGCGTCGATCATGCGGTTGATGCGCGGCGGCGGCGTCCACGCGAGCGGCAGGAAGCAGTCCACACAATCGTTGTACATCGCGTGCAGATCGTTCTCCGCATGGCGGCGCAGCAGCGCGTACTCCGCCTTGTGCCGCTCGTAGCGTCGCCCCGCACGCAGGTAGCCGATGGCTGTGACAGTGCCCCAAAGCACGAAGTAGTACGCCCAGACGAAGTTCGGCAGGAACGGTGAGAGCGGGAGATAGACAAGCGCTGCGACCAGTCCGCCGACGAGCAGCCAGAGCGGCAGCGACGGGCGGTGCATGCCCGTCTCGATGTAATCCAGATCCTCAATCACCTGATAGAGATTGCTGTGACGGGTAAAATAGCCGCGCAGACGCTCTAAGCCGTCGATCTGCGCCGTTGTGTCTGCAGGAATCGGTGTCGGTGCGTTCAGCGCGATCTCTGCGGGCATTTCGCGCTTGTGCTTTTCCGAACCGTCTGCAATGAAACTCCACGTCTCAAGCTCATCATCGATCAGCGCACGCTCACCACAATGTGGGCAGATGCGCGTGAGCTTCTCGATTTTTGCGCCACATTCCTTGCAAATCATATTATTCATCCTCACTGTTAGAATTTTATTGCATATCTTAACATAAAAGCTGCGTTTTGTCGAATGGAAAAGACGGTATACAAGAAAAGAGCTGCCAGACGGAGTAAACGTCCGGCAACCCTTGTTCAAGGCACCCCTGTTATGTAGTGACATTTGTCAAGAGCAAAAACGAAAAAACATGAAGGAAG
>CAUVFG010000046.1:0-8433 GCA_963551125.1 uncultured Selenomonas sp.
GCTGCGGTTGACGTGCACATTGAAGACTGACATAAAGATGACGATCTTGTTGCACGGCTCGCCCACGAAATCGTCCACGCCCACGGGCGTGATCTCCGTGACCGTGCCGTCCGCCGGCGAGAGAATGTGATTCACATCCTGCACGATTTCGCGCGCGGGACTGCGGAAGAAATATGCAAAGTAGCACGCGAGCACGACAAATGGAATCGCCGCGTACGGATGTGCAAAAAATCCGAGAATAACAGCCAAAATAAGCGCCGCGCCGATAAACTTATAGCCCTCGCTTACAATGACCATGCGCATCCGCCTCCTTATCAAATGATTACACTTGCGGAAGCACTGATAAATTCAGCACCGCCATCTTAGCGCATCTTTTTTGCCCGCACAACGCCTGCAAATCCTCCACAGAGCACCACTCTGCGTCCGGTTTGCCTCCTCGTTCGGACGAAAAAATCTACGCCAATCTGCAGGTCTATTTTATCAGTGATTCCTTGCATCAATTATAATGGAAAGCCTATTCTTTGTCCACAGATACGGCTTTTATTTTCGCGAGGCATGCACCTTCAGCACGAATTTCGGCAGCGCAAGCAATCGCCCTGCACGTTTCGGCTGAAGCATCCCGCGAAAGAGCCATTCGAGCTTTGCCTTCTGCATCCAGCGCGGCGCACGCTTCATCACGCCCGCCATCACGTCGAGCGTCCCGCCGACACCGATGGCAACGGGCACGCCAAGCTCCGCCAGATGTGCGGCAATCCACTTCTCCTGCTTCGGCACGCCAAGTGCGACAAGCAGGAGGTCAGGCTTCGCCGCCTTGATCTCCTCGATGATTGCCGCATTGTCCTCCGGCTTGAAGTAGCCATCGCGCACACCGACAATCTCGATGCCGGGGTACAGCTTCTCCGCCTTTGCCTTTGCCTTCTCCGCAACGCCGGGCGCAGAGCCGAAGAAGTAGACGCGCCGCCTCTCTGAGGGTGCCGCACGCAGCAGTTCCTGCGCAAGATCATAGCCCGCCACGCGCTCCGGCATCCGATGCCCGAGGTGGCGCGCCGCCCAGACCGTCCCCGCCCCGTCCGCCACGACGAGTGCCGCAGTATTGAGGATGTCGCACAGTTCGGGGTCATGCGTCGCACGCATAATCATCTCCGCATTCGCCGTAGCGATCATCACACCCGCACGCTCGTCCATATAGGAACGCACGGCGGCAACCGCCTCCGTCATCGTGACCGCATCGACATGCACGCCCAGTATATTGACACGCTCGCTCAAGGGCATTCCCCTCCCACATCGTGAAAAGAGAGCGCCTCTCTCCGGACGCCCTCCATCGATTCAACCATTACTGCGCGGCGTTGTCCACCTTTTTCTTTGGCACAGCCGTGCGGATATAGAGCTCGCGCAGCTGCTTCTCGTCGACCGGCGACGGTGCTTCGCACATGACATCCGACGCGCTCTGCGTCTTCGGGAACGGGATGACATCGCGGATACTGCGGCGTTTCGCCATAATCATGACGAGGCGATCCAGACCGAACGCGAGCCCGCCGTGCGGCGGCGTGCCGTACTCGAATGCATTCATCATAAAGCCGAAACGCTCGCGCGCCTCCTCGGGCGCAAAGCCGAGCGTCTCAAAGACCTGCTCCTGCAGATCGCTGCGATAGATACGCAGGCTGCCGCCGCCAATCTCGACCCCGTTCAGCACCATGTCATAGGCATTCGCCTTGACACGCCCGGGATCGGTTGCAAGCAGCGGAATGTCCTCGTCACGCGGTGCGGTGAACGGATGGTGCATCGCCTTGTAGCGCTTCTCCTCCGCACTGTACTCAAACATCGGGAAGTCCACGACCCAGAGGAAGGACAGTTCGTCGGGATTCATCAGATTGCGGCGACGGCCCATCTCAAGGCGCAGTTCACCGAGTGCCTGTGCCACGACGGCGGGCTGGTCGGCGACAACGAGCAGGAGATCGCCCGTCTTTGCACCGACGGCGTTCTTGATCGCCTCGAACGTCTCATCGGAGTAGAACTTCTTGAAGGGCGACTTTACGCCCTCCTCCGTGTACTGAATCCACGCGAGCCCCTTCGCACCGTAGTTCTGCACATACAGGACGAGCTCATCGAGCTCACGGCGCGGGATGTTCGCATAGTCCTCGACATTGATGACCTTGACGCGGCCGCCCGCCTCCATGACGGCGTTGAAGACCTTGAACTCCGAGCCGCCGACGTAGTCCGTGATGTCCTGCAGCTCCATGCCAAAGCGCAGATCGGGCTTGTCCGAGCCGAAACGCTCCATCGCCTCGTCCCAGCCCATGCGGCGGAACGGTGTTTCAACCTTGATGCCCATGCTCTTGTCGAAGAGCTCCTTGACCATCTCCTCCATCAGCGTGAGGATGGAGTCCTGATCCATAAAAGACATCTCAATATCAAGCTGCGTGAACTCGGGCTGACGGTCGGCACGCAGATCCTCATCGCGGAAACAGCGTACAATCTGGAAATACTTCTCGAAGCCCGAAACCATGAGCAGCTGCTTGAAGATCTGCGGCGACTGCGGCAGTGCGTAGAACTCGCCCGCATTGAGGCGGCTCGGCACGAGGAAGTCGCGCGCGCCCTCGGGCGTGCTCTTGCAGAGCATCGGGGTCTCGATCTCAAGGAAGCCGTTCCGATCGAAGAAATCGCGCATGATTTTCGTCACGCGGTGGCGCAGCATGATATTCGCCTGCATCTCGGGACGGCGCAGGTCGAGATAGCGATAGCGCAGACGGATCATCTCATCCACGTCAATGCCGTCCTGAATGTAGAACGGCGGTGTCTTCGCCTTGTTCAGAATCCGCAGTTCATTGACAACGACCTCAATCTCACCCGTCTCCATGTTCGGGTTCACCGTCTCCGCGCTGCGGGCACGCACTGCGCCGCGCACACAGATGACGAACTCCGAGCGCAGCGACTCCGCCTCGTGGAACGTGCCCTCTGCCATCGCCGCCTCGTCAAAGACGATCTGCACAAATCCCGAGCGGTCGCGCATATCGACAAAGATCAGCCCGCCATGGTCACGGCGGCGCGACACCCAGCCGCACAGCGTTACCTCCCCGCCGACCTGCTCCTTGCGGAGCGTGCCGCAGTCATGTGTCCGTTTAAGTCCCTGCATCGTTTCCATCTCAGCCCTTCACCTCAGAAATCAATCGTTTTACCATATCGTCAAGAGAATATGTCTCCTGCGTGCTCTCCATCATATCCCGCACAATCGCCTCATGACTCGCGATTTCCTCCTCGCCGAGGATGACGGCATAGCGTGCGCCGGACTTGTTCGCCTGCTTCATCTGCGCCTTCATACTGCGCCCCGCATAGTCCATCAGCGCACGCACACCGCCGCCGCGCAGTTCATGGAGCAGCGGAAACGCTGCCGCTGCCGCCGCGTCCCCAAGCGCGATGAGGAATACATCTGCAGCGGGCGGGTTCGCGGGCAGGAGATCCTGCTGCTCCAGTGCGAGGAGAACGCGCTCCAGTCCCGCTGCAAAGCCCACCGCAGGCGTTGGATTGCCGCCCAGCTCCTCCACGAGTCCGTCATAGCGTCCGCCGCCCGCAACGGCACTCTGCGCACCGAGCGGCGGGTAGGCGATCTCGAACGCCGTCCGCGTGTAATAGTCGAGTCCGCGCACGAGACGCGGATCGAGCTCATAGGCAACGCCCGCATTCCTCAGATGCGACTGCACCGCAGCGAAGTGCTCCGCACATTCCGTGCAGAGGCAGTCCGTAATCGCAGGTGCACCTGCCATAAATGGCTTCTCCGCATCCGCCTTGCAGTCGAGAATCCGCATGGGTCGCACGGTATAGCGACTTTGACAATCATCGCAGAGCGATGCCAGATGCTCCTTGAAATAGGCCTGCAGACGCTCCCGATAGACGGGGCGGCAGTTCGGGCAGCCGACCGAGTTCAGCTTGAGCGTCAGCCCCTGCAGCCCGAGTGCCGTGAGGAAGTCGTAGGCGAGGAGAATCGCCTCGGCATCTACGGCAGGGCTCTCCCCACCGATTGCCTCCACACCGAACTGGTGGAACTCACGCATGCGCCCTGCTTGCGGGCGGTCGTAGCGAAACATCGAGCCGATGTAGAACAGCTTTTGAAGTCCCCCATCCGCATAGAGCTTGTTCTGCAGATAGGCGCGCACGGCAGACGCCGTATTCTCGGGACGCAGCGTCAGACTGCGCTCCCCACGGTCGGTAAAGGTATACATCTCCTTGTCCACGACATCCGTACCGTCGCCGATGCCGCGCTGGAAGAGCTCCGTGTGCTCGAAGACAGGCGTGCGGATCTCATGATAGCCATAGCGGGCGCAGAGCTCGCGGATGACATTCTCCACATATGTCCACGCTCCCACCGCATCGGGCAGTATATCCTTTGTCCCCCGTGGCGCATTCGTCAGCATCAGGGTGTTTCCTCCTCGTATTCCGCGCGCAGAAGCGCACGGCGTTTTTCAATGTAGATGTCAATATCGCGCAGATAGGTCTGGAGATCCTTTGCATTGAACACCGAATGCATACGTCCGCTGCGAATGCCGAGCACCTTTGTCGTGGCGGCGCCGCCAATGCCGATGATCGTCTGACGCTCCTCCATGATCTGAATGTTGTAGATGCCCTCTGCACCTGCGCGGGCATAGCCGACGTTCTCGAGATCGCCGCTCATATAGCCCTGCCGATAGAGATAGTACGGCCGGTAGCCCGCCTCCTCCACCACGCGCACAGCGACCGCGCTCATGCGCTGGGTCTCGGCATCGGACGGCAGTTCGACGTGCTCCGTCTCCATTTTCAACCGAAGATTGGAGCCGCGCTTCAAAGCAAGTGCATGGAGCGTAATGTCATCCGGTGCAAGTGCCGTCACCTGCGCCATCGTCCGCCCGACATCCTCCGCTGTCTCGCCCGGGAGTCCCAAGATCACGTCCATATTGATGTGGACATCGAACGCCGCGCGGATCTCATGCACCATGCGCACGATGTCGTCGGGGCTGTGGTGACGTCCGATGCGCTGCAGGGTCTCTGCCTGCATCGACTGCGGGTTAACGCTGACGCGCGTCACGGCATGCTCCCGCATGGCAGCAATCTTCTCCGCACTCATGCTGTCGGGGCGCCCTGCCTCCACCGTGAACTCCGCAACATGCGATCCATAAAACGCATTATATACCATTTTGATCATTTCGGCAAAAAAATCAGTCGGGAGACTGGTTGGCGTCCCTCCGCCGATGTAAATGCTCTGCACAGTGAGACCAAGCGCGCGTACATCCTCCGCCGTCGCATCAAGGTCGCGCGCGAATACATCCATAAAGGCGCGCAGCTTCTTTTCCGAGGGAAGCAGATTCGACGGGAAGGAGCAGTAGAGGCAGCGCGATAAGCAGAACGGAATGCCGACGTAGATGCTCACCGTCCGCGCATCGCCCTGCGCGAGAAACGGCAGCTGACGCACGGCGACATCTGTGATGAGCCGTGCCTTGCCCGCGCTGCATTCATAGTCTGCCTGCAAACGCACAGTGATTGCCTTGGGCGTCATCCCCGTGCGCAGCCAGCGGTGCACAATCTTCGTCGGACGTACCCCGTGGAGGATGCCCCACGGGGCAGGCGGCACAGCGAAACGTGTGCGGAAGAACGCATAGATATTCCGCTTGATGGCACGATGCACGGCGGCGCGTGGAATTTCATCGCCCTTGCCATCCGCAGAAAAAATAAATTTCTCACACGTACCATCATTGGCAAAGAGAAAGACCTCGGTCATAACAGAAGGCGGCTCACCTCCCGACTGCCGGTTCACCACCGACAGTTGGGCGTAATCCGCCTCCCCTGCCCGTCCGACGATCTCCACCTTGAAAAGCGTCAGTACCTCACGGACAATTTTGACTATGACCTCGGCGCTGCTGTTGATTGTGAGCGACCGAATCTTCACGCCTTTTTCTGCTTCTCCTGACATTTTTTGCATACGCCGAAAAATTTTGCCTGATGGTTCTCGACCTTGAAGCCGGTTTTCTGAAAAATATCCTCTTCCAGATGATCGAGCATATCCTCCTCGAACTCCGAGATCTCCTTGCACTCCGTGCAGATGAGATGGTGATGGAAATGCTGATTCGGGTCAATCGGATTCAGTTCGTAGGAATACGACCCCTTGTTGCGTTTGTCGAACTCCTTGCCGAACTCGATTTTCTGCAAAATCCCAAGCGACACGAGAATTTCGAGGCTGCGATAAACCGTCGCAAGCCCGATCTCCGACTCCGTACCGCGCAGGATATCATAGATCTTCTCGGCGCTCAGATGCTCGCTCGGATGATCGAGGATCACCTGCAGCACAATCTGACGCTGTGGCGTCATCTTGCGCTGCGTCGCCTGCAGACGCTTTTTCAGATCTTCCATCGTATAGGTATCTGCCATACTTTTTCCCTCCATGTGTTATTGTATGATAACTCTCCAATATATAATCACAATCAATGAGAATAGTATAGCACAGTGTACAAGTTTTTTCTATAAGAGATGGAAAACTAATTGAGAAGGGCCATGTTCTACGCTCTTTGAGCGCGCGTTATTTCTCCTGAGCGATACGGCGCAGCGTCTCCATCATGAGCTTTGCCTCGGGCACAATCGTCGCAATCTCCACGCGCTCCTCGGGCGTGTGGATGCCCGTCGTCGTCACGCCAATGGACACCATGTCGAGCTCAGGATTCTTCGCCGCGTGCCAGCTCGTCTCGAGTCCCGCATGGATGCTCTCGATGGTCATCTGTGCACCGCCGTTCTGCGCGGCATACACCTCGCCCATCATCTTTGCAAGGACGCTGTCCTCACGCTCGCGCCACGCCGGCGACTGTGCGCCCACAAGGAGCGTAAAGCCCATGCGCTCCGCCATTGTCCGCGCCGCCCGCACGATCTCATCCAGACGCTCATTCACCGAGGAGCGCGGGAAAAACTGGACTGCCGCCGCCATATCATCCATGTGGAGAACGCCAAGATTCGCCGAGGTCTCCACCTTGCCTGCGTGGAGGCGCGACATATCATGAACGCCCGTGTGCAGGAGTGTAAGGAGCGCAATGAGGTCATGCTGCTCTGCTTCGCCAATAACCTTCCCCGCATCTTCCACCGCATGAAGCGAAAACTTCATCGCAGGGTCTGCCGCACCGTAGAGTGCATGGAACCGCCGCTCCTCTGCAACAAGGATGTTGACCATCTCGCGTTCGCTGATTGCCGTCCGTATGATGGCCTCCGCCGTCGGTGGGATGGCATTGCGCGCCGTACCGCCCGTAAAGGAAACGATCTCGATTTTTCGATGATCTTCGAGTGCCTGCAGAGCAAGTGCGAGCGTGCGGATCGCGTTGCCGCGCCCGTCACCGATGCGCTCCCCCGAATGTCCGCCGCAGAGCCCCTCCACCGCGATGCGGTAGGCGGGCAGCTCCGATTCCCTGCGCGAAAGAACACGCGAAAAATCGAGGTTGACACTGCCTGCGCTGCCGACCGTCATGATGTGATAGTCCTCGGAGTCGCAGTTGATGAGGAAGCGCGCATCCTTCAAATGATCGGCACTGAGATAGCGCGCTCCCGTCATGCCCTGCTCCTCATCGACCGTGATGATGGCGCGCAGCGGTCCGTGTTCCTCCGTGTACTGCATCACAGTCAAAATCTCCGCAACGCCGATGCCGTCATCGCCGCCGAGGCTCGTGCCATCGGCCGTCAGTGCATCCTCCGTACGGACAAGCTTGATTGGATCCTTCAGCGGATCGTACGCGACACCCGGCTTTGCGACGCAGACCATGTCCATGTGTCCCTGCAGGATCGTGCACGGTGCAGCCTCACAGCCCTCCGTCGCGGGGAGCTCTGCGATGATGTTCAGCGCCTCGTCCTGCATCACCGTACAGCCAATCTCCGTAAAGCGCTTTTTCAGATAGTCACTGACGGCTTTCTCATGTCCCGAGGGACGTGGTATGTGCGTCAGTGCCTCAAATTCTTTAACGACCGTCTCCAATAATTTTGCATCGTCTATCATAATTCTTCCTCCTATCTAAATGCTATCCCACATTGTACCACAGACAAAAAAAAGCCGCCACACATCTCTGTATGACAGCTTCTATTTTATTTACTTCTTCGCCGCTTCGACCGCCTTTGCGACAGCCTCGTTAAACTGGTCGTAGCTGACGGTTGCGCCCGCGATGGCGTCAACCTTCGCGAGATCCTTCTTACTCTCCAGTTGGCTGGCATACGACCCGATTGCCTTGTAGGCGTTCTGCGCCTTCTTGCGGACGCCCTCGGGTTTATCTGCGCCGTAGTTCTCGTCCTTCACCTTGCCATCCTTGTCAAAACCCGTATGGACGACCTTTGTGATCGCACCGCTTTCAATCGTCAGCTCGACGTGCGAATGCCCAAGCTGTGCATGCTCGGAGCTGTCCCCCGCGAACGTGCCGTCCTTTGCCCCCGTCAAGTCTACGG
>CAUVFG010000047.1:0-8364 GCA_963551125.1 uncultured Selenomonas sp.
TTCATCTCCGTTTTCTGCGGATGCACATTCACGTCGATTGTCCGCTGCGGGACTTCGATGCGCAGGACGGCGAGCGGGAAGCCCATCTTCGGCACGAGCGCACGGTACACGTTGTCGATTGCCTTTGCAATCGCGCGGTTCTGAATCGTACGCCCGTTGACGATGTATGTCTGCCACGCGCGGCTGCTGCGGATCACGGAGGGTTTCGAGATGTAGCCCGTGATCCGAATTTCCGCCTCCTCATCGTGGAAGTCGAGGGGGATCAGCGCGCCCGCCGTATCGTGCCCGTAGATGCTCTCAATCGCGCGGCGCAGGGAGTCGTCGCCCGCCGTCATGATGGTGAGGCGGTTGTTGTTGATGAAGCGAAATGCGATGTCGGGGCGCGAGAGGGCAAGCCGAATCACATAGTCACTGATCTTGCCCGCCTCGGTCGTATTCGTCTTGAGAAATTTCTTGCGCGCGGGCGTGTTGAAAAAAAGATCCTCCACGCGCACGGTTGTGCCGATCTCACAGCCCGCATCCTCAATCTCGGGCGTCTTGCCGCCGAGGATGTCCACGCGCGTGCCGAGATCGTCCGCCACCTGCCGCGTGAGGAGCGAGAAGCGCGAGACGGACGCAATTGTCGGCAGCGCCTCGCCGCGAAAGCCGAGCGTCGCAACGGACTGCAAGTCCGAGACAGAGGAGATCTTGCTGGTCGCATGGCGCAGGATCGCCGTCTCTGCATCCTCGCGCGTCATGCCGCGCCCGTTGTCCGTGACGCGGATAAAGCTGATGCCGCCGCCCATAATCTCAATCTCGACGGCGGTCGCGCCCGCATCCATCGCGTTCTCGACGAGTTCCTTCACGACGGAGGCAGGACGCTCCACAACCTCCCCCGCCGCAATCTTGTTGATGGTCGTATCGTCCAACACATGAATCCGCGTCATGCCTCTCCTGCCTCCTTCCGCGCCTGTTCCTGCAGGCGATAGAGTGTATTCATCGCCTCCAGCGGCGTCATGGTCATCACATCGAGCGTCCGTAGCTCTGCAAGGGTTCCGTCCGCAAAGAGGGACGCCATGCCATCGGCGGACGGTGTTTCCTGTGCGTTTGCGGCGGGCATCTCGGCTGCCGCGCCTGCAGCTTCCTTATGCTCGAGCGCGTGCAGAATCTCCTCCGCGCGCGCCGTCACCTTTGCGGGCAGTCCCGCAAGCCGCGCGACGTGGATCCCATAGGACTTGTCCGCCGCGCCCGCAACGATGCGCCGCAGGAATGCGACATTTTTCCCCTTTTCGCGTACAGCGATGCAGTAGTTGCGGATGTGCTCGTTCTCCATCTCCGTGAGTTCGTGGTAGTGCGTGGCAAAGAGCGTCTTGGCATGGATACGTGTGTCGATGTGCTCCACGACGGCGCGCGCAATGCTCATGCCGTCGAACGTGCTCGTGCCGCGCCCGATCTCATCGAGGATGACGAGGCTGTCGCGCGTCGCCTCGCGCAGAATTTGCGCGACCTCGTTCATCTCCACCATAAACGTGCTCTGTCCGCTCACAAGGTCGTCGCTCGCCCCAATGCGCGTGAAGATGCGGTCGACGGGCGAAATCTCCGCCGTGCGCGCGGGAACAAAGCTGCCAACCTGCGCCATCAGCGTGAGGAGCGCGACCTGCCGCATATAGGTGGATTTGCCCGCCATGTTCGGCCCCGTGATGAGCATGGTCTCCGTCCCGCCGTGGCTGAGTTCCGTGTCATTTGGGACGAAAATCTCCCGCTCAAGAATCCGCTCTACAAGTGGGTGACGTCCGTCCCGTATGAGGATCGTTCCGTTCGATGTCACCTTTGGGCGCACGTAGCGATAGCTTGCCGCCGCCTCGGCAAGGCTCTGGAGGACATCGACACGCGCAATCGCACGCGCGACGTTCTGGATGGGGACAAGCTGCGCCCGCACCTGCTCACGTAATTCAGTGAAAATATGATACTCAAGCGCGGTGATTTTCTCCTGCGCACCGAGAATCTTCGCCTCGAAATCCTTCAGCTCCTCGGTGATGAAGCGTTCCGTATTCGCAAGCGTCTGCTTGCGGATGTAGTCGGCAGGCACTTGGTCGCGCCCGCTATGGCGCACCTCGATGTAGTAGCCGAAGACCTTGTTGTAGCCGATCTTGAGCGTCTTGATGCCCGTACGCGTACGCTCGCGCTCCTCCATCTCCTGCAGCAGGGCTTTGCTGTCGTGGGAAAAGGCGTGCAGTTCATCGAGTGCCGCGTCGTAGCCCGCACGAATGATGCCGCCCTCGCGCACGGAGAGTCCCGGCTCGTCCACAATCGCACGTTCGAGTGTGTCGCGGAGGTCGTCGAAGGTCTCAATGGATGCGTGCGCACGTACGAGGAGGCTGCTCGCCGCTGTCCCGAGGATTTCGCGGACGGCGGGGAGTGCCGCAAGGGAAACGCGCAGAGCAACGAGATCGCGTGCGTTCGCCGCCAAAGTCTCGATGCGTGTCAAGAGACGCTCAAAGTCGTAGACCGAGCGCAGGTGCTCGCGCAGACTTCCGCGCAGCGGTGCGTTCTCCACGAGTTCCGCAACAGCACCGAGCCGCGCATCAATCCGATGTGGTGTGAGAAGCGGATGCTCAAGCCACGATTTCAGAAGGCGTGTCCCCATCGGCGTACGTGTGAAATCGAGCACGTCGAAAAGCGTGTTCTTCTTGCCGCCGTCGCGCAGACTGCGTGTGATCTCAAGATTGCGGAGCGTATAGGTGTCGAGCTGCATCGTCTCACGCGTGTCGAGGAAGGAAAGGCGGTTGATCTGCGAGAGATCCGCCATCACCGTATCGTGGAGGTAGCCGAGGAGCGTCGCGACTGCTATCCGCGCACCTGCATCCGTCGGAATCTCTGCCGCAGGGAAGTGCTGCGCGAGCAGTTCGTCCTTTGTCACAGCATCCGTCACGGAGACAGCGCAGTGCGGAAGACGCTGCGTGAGAAAGGCACGTACGGTGTCCGCGAGGGAGAAGCTCTCCGTCATCAGAAGCTCTGCCGTCATGCGGCGATAGAGTTCGTCAAGGATCTGCTGCGCCGCCGTCTCGCCCGCATAGGAGGCATAGAAAGCCTCGCCTGTAGAGATGTCTGCACCCGCAAGGAAGAACGTTCCGTCGTTCGTTTCGTGAAGCAGCGTGATATAGATATTCGATGCGTCGCGCAGCACCTCGTCCGAAAGTGCCGTGCCGGGAGTCACGACCTTGACCACCTCGCGGTGCGTCAGCCCCTTTGCCTTCGGATCGCCGATCTGCTCGGCGATTGCGACCTTGAACCCCTTTGCGACAAGACGTGCGATGTAGCTGTCCGCCGCGTGATAGGGCACGCCGCACATGGGACTTTTGTCGAGGTCGCCGCTGCGGCTCGTGAGCGTCAGTCCGAGCTCCTTTGCCGCCACCTTTGCATCCTCAAAGAACATCTCATAGAAGTCGCCGAGACGAAAGAAGAGCAGTTCGTTCGGATGCGCCTGCTTCGCGGAGAGATATTGCTGCATCATCGGCGTGACGTTCTGCGCGTCCATAACAAACCTCCTAAGTTGAGTGAGTATATACCTTAAATTCAGCGGTGCACGCTCCTCGCGAACACTTAGTTGCGGAGCGTTACACCGTATCAACAAATCTACGAAACGACTTCCCCTTTAAGCACCCATGTCTGTGGCTGCGTGATCTTCACCTGCACAAAATCACCCGCCTGCTCCGTGCCATGCGGGAAGAGCACAATCTTGTTCGTGCGCGTACGCCCACTCCAAACGGCCTTGTCGTTCTTGCTCGCGCCCTCGACCATAACCTCAAGCGTCGCACCGAGAAGACCGTCATTGATCGCGCGGCTGATCGCATTTTGCTCCTCCATGAGGGCGTTCAGCCGTGCGTGCTTCACATCATCGGGGACTTGACACTCCATGGTCGCAGCGGGCGTGCCCGAACGCTTCGAGTAGAGGAAGGTGTATGCCGAGTCATAGCGCATCTCGCGCAGGAACGCAAGCATCTCGGCGAAGTCCTCGTCCGTCTCCCCCGGAAAACCGACGATGAGATCCGTCGTCAGACTCGCGTTCGGCAGAGCCTCGCGCACGCGCTGTGCACGCTCGCGGTACTTCTCCACCGTGTAGACGCGGTTCATCGCCTTGAGAATGCGGTTACTGCCGTACTGCACGGGCAGGTGAATGTGCTCACAGATGTGCTCACCGTTCTTGATCGTATCAATCAGCTTGTCGCTGATGTCCTTCGGATGCGAGGTCATAAAGCGCACGCGTCGGATGCCCTCCACCTCGTCCACCATGCGCAGGAGATCTGCAAAGTCGGCCTGTTTGTGGTCTTTGCCGTACGAGTTCACATTCTGCCCGAGCAGCGTCACCTCAGTATAGCCCTCCGCCACCGCACGTCGCACCTCCGTCACGACCTCCTCCGGGGCGCGGCTGCGCTCGCGTCCGCGCACATAGGGCACGATGCAGTAGGTACAGTAGTTGTTGCAGCCGTACATGATAGGCACCCACGCGGAGAACTTGCCGCCGCGTGCAATGGGCAGATGCTCCGCAATCGTCTTGTCTGCGAGCGTCACATCCACCACAGGCGAATGCTCCGCTGCGATCTCCGCAACAATGCGTGACAGCTCCTGTATTTTCCCCGTCCCGAGCACGAAGTCGATGTGCGGTGCACGGCGCATGAGGCTCACGCCCTCCTTCTGCGCCATACAGCCCGCGATGCCGAAGATCAGCTTCGGATTTTTTTCCTTTATTTTTTTTATTTCGCCGATCTTCCCATAGACCTTATCCTCTGCCGTCTCGCGCACGCAGCAGGTATTGATGAGGATGACATCCGCCGACTCCATCTCCTCCGTGCGCACGTAGCCCGCGCCCTGCAGCTGTCCCTCCATGCGCTCCGCATCGGCGATGTTCATCTGGCATCCATAGACAAGTATCTTGTAACGTCCCCGCATTCGTTTCCTCTCATTTACACAGTCATACAGATAGTAAAAAAGTCTGGAAGAAATTCTTCCAGACCGCATTTCATATTGGAGGCGACACCCAGAATCGAACTGGGGATAAAGGTTTTGCAGACCTCGGCCTTACCACTTGGCTATGTCGCCGAAAGATGGAGCGGAAAACGAGGCTCGAACTCGCGACCCCCACCTTGGCAAGGTGGTGCTCTACCACTGAGCTACTTCCGCATGTGATCTTCCCGCGCCGCATGACGCGACACTTAGACATTATATCGATAAGTGTGTGTTTTGTCAAGGCGAAAATGTGAAGTGCAGGCAATTTCCGACGCGAGGTCTGCAATCAAAGCAAATTCAGATAATCCCTGCGCGCATCGATAATCGCGTGTATAATGACTGTCCCGCGCTCTTTGTCCACCTTGTAAAACACAAGATACTTCTCAACGATCAGAATGCGATAGCCGCGTGCATGGAGCGCAGCATAGCGGGGTCGAGTCCCGCTCTCGGCGAAGTCTGCGAGGCGGATAATCTCCTCCTCCAGTCGATCCAAAAGCGCCAGGGCTGCATCTGCGCGTCCCGTCACCTCTGCCCGATACAGAACGATGTCGCGCAGCTGCTCATCCGCTTTTGCCGTGCGCAGAATCTGATAGGACACTATGATTCCCTCGCAAGCAGTTCTCTGCGCAACGCATCAAAACTCTCCTGTACGGGAGCAACACGACCGCTTCGCACATCTTCCTCCGCTTCGCCGAGAATCTCAAGCAGCTCAATCCGTGCTTTCATCTGCTGGTACTGCTCGTATCCAATCGACACGGTATCCCCGCGTCCGTTCACCGTGATGATGACGGCTGTCCGCTCATCCCGACACTGACGCGAAATCTCGCTGTATCTGCTGCGCAGATCCGCCGACGGGCGGATGTTTTCGGCTAATGCTGTCATAGTGGTTCTCCCTCCCTTATAGTCATACTATATGTGAATTCGACCATTGTCAAGTGGTATCCTATGGGCACAAGGAAAATATAAAGGAATCGCTGATAAAACAGACCCTCAGATTGGCGCAGATTTTTTCGTCCGAACTAGGAGGCAAACCGGACGCAGAGTGGTGCTCTGTGGAGGATCGAGGGCGAAGTGCGGGCAAAAAAGATGCGCTAAGATGGCGGTGCTGAATTTATCAGTGCTTCCTAAAGTTTTCATGCATAACTGCATGCCAAACATTTGACAGCATCCGTTTATTCTGTAATAATGAAGGATATTGCTTTTCTATCGTTTATGTATATCAATTGGGGAGGGAACCGCTATAAACTCACTCAAAAAGAAAGACCTCTTGACGCTCGGCTTCATGATGTTCTCGATCTACTTCGGCGCGGGCAATCTGATCTTCCCGCCCGCACTCGGTCAGGCGGCGGGCGATCACACGCTGCTCGCGATGCTGGGCTTCATGACAACGGGCATCGGGCTGCCACTCCTCGGGATCACGGCGATTGCGCTCGCGGGCGGCGAATACGTACCGCTCCTGCGCGCCAAAACGTGGCCGATGTTCGCGACGGTACTGCTCATCATCCTCTACCTCATCATCGGACCGCTGTTCGCGATGCCACGCACGGGCGCTGTCTCGTTCGAGATCGGCATACGCCCCTTCCTCGCGGAGGAAAATCTGGGGCTCGGTCAGTTCATCTACACAGCGATTTTCTTCGCGGCATCCTACTATCTGGCGCTGAATCCGAATAAGATCATCGACCGTGTGGGCAAGATGCTGACACCCGCGCTCCTCATCGTGCTCGCCATCCTCTTTGTGCAGGCATTCCACGCGCCGCTCGGCACGGTGCTCGCACCCTCGGGCAGCTATATCGACGCACCGTTCGCGCAGGGCTTCCAGGACGGCTATCAGACAATGGATCTCCTCGCCTCCATCGCCATCGGCGCACTTGTGGCGAATGCCGTGCGTCTGCGCGGCATCACGGACAGCCGCGCCATCGGCGCCGCGTGCCTCGTCTCCGGACTCATTACCGTCACGCTCATGGCAATCGTCTACGGTTCACTTGCCTACATCGGCGCAACGAGCGCATCGGTGCTCGGCCACTCGGAAAACGGCGGTCAGATTCTCTCGGGTGCGGTCGGCATCTTCTTCGGCTCTGCGGGCAATCTGCTCCTCGCCGTCATCATCGCACTCGCCTGCCTCACGACCTGCTGCGGCATTACATCAAGCGCGGCGATGTTCTTCAACAAGCTGCTGAAGGGGCGCATATCCTACGAGCGTCTGCTGCTCTTCTCGATTCTCTTCAGTTTTGCCGCGTCGAACATTGGGCTCACGCAGATCATCGCTCTTGCAATCCCGTTCCTCGTCGTGATCTATCCGCTCGTCATCGTCTTCGTCATTCTCTCGCTCTTTGACCGCATCATCGGCTGGCGGAGGAGCATCTATCAAGGGGCGATGATCCTGACGCTCGTGTTCTCGCTGATCGACGGTCTGCACGCAGCGGGGCTGAGCAGTGCTCCCGTCCATGCGCTGCTCGTGGAGTACATCCCGTTCTATGCGATTATGATGGGATGGGTCTGCCCCGCCATCCTCGGCGCACTCGTGGGACTCGGTGTCTCGCTGTTCCAGGCCGCACCCGCGACAGTGAAGGAAGCATAAAAAGAACGCTGCTGTATGAAACTCTCGTGCAGCAGCGTTCTTTTTATCTCAGCGCAGATTGCGCTTCTTTTTCTTCTTCCATTTCAGATAGAAATAGATGATCGCAATGACGGCGCAGACGACGAAAATCATGCTCGCCTCGTGCCCGTACTCCATGAGATCCGTCCAATTCTCACCGAGCATCATGCCTGCATAGAGGATCATCGCCGTCCACGGGAGAGAGCCGGCAATCGTGTAGATGAAGAACCGCTTTGGATCGACGCGCGCAAACCCCGCAGGCAGTGAGATAAACGTCCGAATGACGGGCAGCATACGGCTGAAGAACACTGCCTTCAGTCCGTAGCGGTCAAACCAGTCCTGCGCCGTATCGACGTGGGATTTTTTGATGAAAAAATATTTCCCGTACTTGTCTACGAAGGGACGCCCGCCGCGCGCGCCGACCTCATAGGCGAAGATGGAGCCGAGGAGACCGCCGACCACCCCCGCGAGCAGAGCACCGGAGAATGTCATATGCTCCGCAAAGACGAGGTAGCCCGCAAATCCGAGAATGAGCTCACTCGGGATGGGAATGCACGCATTTTCCGCTGCCATAAGCACGGCAACAGCGACATAGCCCCATGACGCGATGAACGAGAGAAATATCTGAGAAAAATATTCCACGGCAAAAGCTCCTTTACAACCCCTACCCCATAATCATCCTACAAAAAAATCCCCAGTTACTTCTGTACTGGAGATTCATATCCAAGGTGGTGCCTCAGAGCGGAATCGAACCACTGACACGGGGATTTTCAGTCCCCTGC
>CAUVFG010000048.1:0-8224 GCA_963551125.1 uncultured Selenomonas sp.
ATGCTATGCTCTTTCTGTCCATGCTCCTCATGGGGGGGATCATCGGCTTTGTCGGAGCAGGCGGCAGCGGCGTCATCATCACGCTGCTCGTCGTTGGCTTTGGCATTCCCATTCATCAGGCACTTGCGGTTGCGCTCGGCTCGATGGCGTTCACGACGCTCTCGGGTGCAGTCAGTCACTACCGCGAGCGCGAGGTCGTGCCGCTGACGGGTGCCGTCCTTGGCTTGGGGGGACTTGCCGGGGCGCTGCTCGGCGCCGTGCTCTCGAACCATATCGAGGCGCCGAATCTGAGTTTCTTTACGGGGCTTATGCTCCTCTCGAGTGCATTTCTCCTCTACCTGCGCATCTATCAGGCGGAATGGCTCGGGCGGCAGATTCCTGTACGTGAGGAGCTTCTCACAGGACGACGGCTCTACCTCTACGGGCTGCCCGTCGGCTTTGTCTGCGGCGTCCTCTCGGGCGCGTTCGGCATCGGCTCGGCGGCGTACATCCAGATCGCACTCATGGTCATCTTTGGTGTTCCTCTCTTGCAGGCGATCGGCACGACGATGATGATCATCGTGCCGATTTCGATCAGCGGCGGCATCGGCTATGTCCTCTACGGACAGCTTGACCCGTGGCTCTTTATACAAACGCTCGTCGCGCTCTCTGTCGGCTCGTTCGTGGGGGCGAAGCTGACCCATCTCGCACCGCTGCCCATACTGCGATTTTGGATCGTTGCATTGCCGACGATCGGCGGTTCGATTATGATACTCTTTCGATAGATCACCGCTTCTGCGGTATGTTTGGGGGGAAATCTATGAGAAAGATCTTGGCAGCCCTCGTGCTCCTCACGACGGCACTCTCCATCCTCGGCTGTGACGGAGATGCGGCAGAGGATCGGAAGGAGCAGGCGAAGTATCGCCGCATTACCGCCGATGAGGCGCAGGTGCTCATGCAGCGGGAGCAGGATTATCTGATCCTCGACGTGCGCTCGCCGGAGGAGTTTGCAGAGGGGCATATCCCGCATGCAATCAACATTCCGATGGAGACGTTTGGGGAGGAGCCGCCGCGTGAGCTGCCGGATCGGAATCAGACGATCTTCGTATACTGCGTCAAGGGGATTCGCAGCATGAATGTCGCCAACCGACTTGCACATATGGGGTACAGAAACATCGTCGAGATGGGTGGCATTCAGGATTGGCACGGCGATATTGAGAAATAATTCTTTGATTGTGAGGTTTTGTATGAGTAAATTTGTTATGGCTCTTTGTCTGAGTGTACTGACACTGGGGATCTGCGGATGCGGCAGTGCGCAACAGGCAGACGCACCGAAGTCCGCCGCTGCGTCCGATGCAAAGGAACAGGGAACGGCATTTCAGCGTGTAAGTTCCGATGAAGCGGCAAAGATGATGACGGCAGAGTCAGGGTATCTGATCGTCGATGTGCGGACGACGGGCGAATACGCGGGCGGGCATATCCCGAACGCAATCAATGTGCCGAATGAGTCCATCAATACGACGCCGCCGAAGGAGCTGCCTGACAAGGCACAGAAAATCTTCGTCTACTGCCGCAGCGGTGCGCGCAGCCAACAGGCCGCGCAGAAGCTCGCGAACATGGGCTACACGAACATCGTTGAGATGGGCGGCATCAAGGACTGGCACGGAGATGTCGTGAAATAATCGCCACCGATAAATGAAGATTGCTGTACGAAGTAAAAAGCTTCCTGCAGCAATCTTTTTTTTGTGTTCACTTTGCACAGAACGCCTGCAGTTTTGTACGGAAAATATCGACGGCGCGCGGCAGGTAACGCTTCTTTGCGCGGGCAAGGATGATCGTGCGGTGCGGGTCGCCCTCGATGGCAGCGTAGCAGGGGGGATGTGCGGGCGGAGCGGCGGCGATGAGTGTCTCGGGGAGGATGGCGGCGCCAAGTCCCGCGCCCGCGAGTGCGTGCGCTGTGTTCATGCTGCGCGTTTCGAGCGTGATCTGCGGTAGGAAGCCCGCCGCCTCACAGAGGGAGAAGAGTGTATCGTGGAGTTTTTGTTCGCGGTGCATCAGGAGAAAAGGTGTCTCGCACAGCGCCGCGAGGGGAACACTCGGAATATTTTCGCGCGCACCGGGGGTCAGTCCGAGTGCCGTACATACAGGATGCGCGGGCGGGAGGGCGAGCAGCAGCCGCTCCTCGAAGAGTACATCATAGTCAAAGCGATGCTCATTGATCGGCAGCAACGAGATGATGCAGTCCACCTCGTTCGCTGTGGCAAGTTCCTCGAGTCGATAGGTTGTGTCCTCGCGCAGATGGAGCGTGATTTTCGGATATTTTGCGCGAAAGGCGGGAAGCATGGGCGCGAGGAGATGTGTGCTGCGAAACTGCGTGAGTCCGAGTGTCACGTCGCCCGCCGCGCCGTGCACGCAGTCATCCACCTGCTGATGGAACGCCTCATCGAGCGCGATGATGGAGCGCGCCGTCTCGAGGTAGAGCCTGCCGACGGTGGTCGGCGTGAGGCGTGCGCCGCCGCGGTCAAAGAGAGGTGCACCGATCTTTTTCTCCTGCGCAGCGAGCAGCTGCGAGAGCGACGGCTGTGAGATGTAGAGTTTTTTCGCGGCAAGCGAGAGCGTACCCTCCTCGGCAATTTTCAAAATGTAGCGGAACTGTCGGAACTCCATAAATATACCTCGGTATAATAATTTTCCTATAGAGAGAATAGGAATTTACGTATTCGACTTATAAGGAAGGATAGCGTATAATGCAAAATAAGTAAAGGGTCTGCGCAGACTCTCTCGGATGAATGGGCGCATAAACGCTCAAAACAATGTGTATTATCATCACGGGAGGGGACTCTTTTGAGCAAAGGAGTACGATGTTTTCTGACGGCGGGGCTGATCGCCGTCCTCTGGTTCCTGCCGGTGCCCGAGGGGCTGACACCGGCGGCTTGGCATCTGTTCGCAATCTTCGCGGGCACAATCCTCGGCTTTATTTTACAGCCGTTCCCGCTCGGGACGGTCGCGCTCGCGGCAATCACGTTTGCAGCACTGACGAATACGATCAAGCCGGCAGAGGCGCTGGCGGGCTTCAGCAATACGGTGATCTGGCTGATCGTGTCGGCGTTTTTGTTCGCGCAGGGCTTTATCAAGACGGGGCTGGGGCGGCGGATAGCATATTATCTCATTTTGAAATTCGGGTCGAGCAGCCTGAAACTTGCCTACACCCTCGTTCTGAGTGATTTTATTATCGCGCCTGCAACGCCGTCGAATACGGCACGTTCGGGCGGGATTCTCTTTCCCATTGTGCGCAGCCTCGCTTCGGTCTTTGGCTCGGAGCCGGGGGCGACGGCACGAAAGATCGGCGCGTTCCTCCTCGTCGTGTCGTTTCAGGTGGATGCGCCGATCGCCGCCGCCTTTCTGACGGCGTGCGCACCGAATCCTCTGATGGCGGAGCTCGCACGGGACACGGCAGGGCTTGAGATTTCGTGGGGGCTTTGGGCGATGGCGGGCATCGTGCCCGTCCTGCTCTCGATGGTTGTTCTGCCCTATGTGCTCTACAAGCTCTATCCGCCCGAGATTCAGAGGACGCCCGAGGCGCAGTCACTTGCGCGCGAAAAACTCACGGAGATGGGCGCGATGACGCGGGATGAGAAAATCATCTGCGGCATCTTTGTCGGTGCGCTTCTCCTCTGGAGCACGTCGGGCTACACGGGCGTGAACGCGACCATTGCCGCCCTCCTCGGTGTGACGGCGATGCTCCTCACGGGTGTCCTCACATGGGAGGATGTGCTGCGGGAAAAGGGCGCATGGGACGGCATGATGTGGATGGGCGGCATTGTGAGCCTCGCGGGTGCACTGAACAAGATCGGCTTCATCCCGTGGTTCGCTGCAAGCGTTACGGGGGCGATGACGGGCGTCTCATGGGGGCTGACTCTCGGCATTCTCTTCCTTGTCTATCTCTACAGTCACTATGGCTTTGCGAGCCTGTCGGGGCATGCGACGGCGATGTACGCGGCATTTCTCGCCGTTGCCGTTGCGGCGGGCGCACCTCCCTATCTTGCGGCACTTGGGCTCGCCTTCCTCTCGAACCTCATGGCGGGGCTGACACACTACTCCACGGGTTCGGCACCCATCTACTTCGGCGCGGGCTATGTGACGCAGGGGCAGTGGTGGAAGCTGGGCTTCGTCTGCTCCGTCATCAACATCATCATCTGGATCGGCATCGGCTCCGTCTGGTGGAAGATCCTTGGGATTTGGTAACTGTGTATTGATATTAGGATAAAGGAGAGATTTCTATGACGAAAGCGGAAGCCTCCGCGCATATGCAGGACGTGCTCGCGAAATTCGTGGCATACACGGGCAAGCGGCTGCCGGACGATGTGCGTGCAAAGATCGCGGAACTCGCCGCCGAGGAGGACGCTCCTCTTGCGAAGTCCATCTATGAGACAATGGAGAAGAATCAGGAACTCGCGGTAAAGCTGAACCGTCCGAGCTGTCAGGACACGGGTGCGGCGCAATTCTTTCTCAAATGCGGGTCGAACTTCCCGTACATGGCTGAGATGGAGAGGATCCTGCACGCGGCGGTCGTGCAGGCGACGGCAGAGGCACCGCTGCGCCACAACGCCGTGGAGACGTTTGACGAGTTCAACACAGGCAAGAACGTCGGCAAGCAGATTCCCTCGATTTTCTGGGAGATCGTGCCCGAGCGTGACGACATCGAGATCCATACGTACATGGCGGGCGGCGGCTGCACGCTGCCGGGCAAGGCGATGGTGCTCATGCCGGGCGAGGGCTACGAGGGCGTGACGCGCTTCGTTCTCGATGTCATGACGAGCTACGGGCTGAACGCCTGCCCGCCGCTCCTCGTCGGCGTCGGTGTCGGCACATCGGTCGAGGTTGCGGCGCTCCATTCGAAGAAGGCGCTCATGCGCCCGATCGGCTCGCACAATCCGAACCCGCGTGCCGCCAAGATGGAGCAGCTGCTTGAGGACGGCATCAACGCCATCGGCCTCGGTCCGCAGGGACTGATGGGCAAGCACTCCGTCCTCGGCGTCAACATCGAGAACAGCGCGCGCCATCCGTCTGTGATCGGCGTCGCCGTGAACGTCGGCTGCTGGTCACACAGGCGCGGACACATCGTCTTTGACAGGAACCTCGACTATAAGATTCTCTCGCACGCGGAGGTGGATTTCTGATGGAGAAGAAAGTTCTGACAACCCCGATTCAGCCCGAAGATCTCGCGGACATCAACGTCGGCGACGTGATCTACCTCACAGGATACCTTACAACCTGCCGCGACGTGGCGCATCGCCGCGTCATTGAGGAGGGACGAAAGCTCCCCGTCGACGTAAAGGACGGCGCGATTCTCCACGCGGGGCCGATCATCCGCAAGCACGGTGAGGGGAAGTATGAAATGGTCACAGTCGGTCCCACAACCAGCATGCGCATGGAGAAATTCGAGGAGGCGTTCATCGCCGAGACGGGCGTACGCCTCATCATCGGCAAGGGCGGCATGAAGGACGGCACGATGCGCGGCTGCCGCGATCACAAGGCGCTCCACTGCGTCTTCCCTGCGGGCTGCGCCGTCGTCGCTGCCGCGTGCGTCGAGGAGATTGTGGACGCGAACTGGCTCGATCTCGGTATGCCGGAGACACTCTGGACGTGCAAGGTGAAGGAATTCGGCCCACTCATCGTCTCCATCGACAGCCACGGGCGCAACATCTTCGAGGAGAACAAGGTGATCTTCAACGAACGCAAGGAAAAAGCGTGCGCGGAGATCTGCAAGCAGGTCGGGTTTATCAAGTAAATACGCATAAAGGAACGGCATCATATCGTTCAATATTGACGATGTGATGCCGCTTTTTTATGGAGTTATTTCCAGACAGATTCCGCGATCCCCTTGATGAAGCGCAGCTTGTTCCACTGTTCTTCTTCCGTCAGGATGTTGCCCTCCTCGGTCGAGGAGAAGCCGCACTGCGGGCTGAGACAAAGTTGATCGAGCGGGACGTGCTTTGCCGCCTCGTGGATGCGTGCGACAATATCCTCCCTCTTTTCGAGTGCGCCCGACTTCGAGGTGACAAGTCCGAGCACGACGCGCTGATCCTTGATGAAATCGAGCGGCGCAAACCCGCCCGCGCGGTCGGAGTCATACTCAAGGAAGAAGCCGTCGACCCTGCAGCCGCCGAATAGAATCTCCGCGACGGGCTCGTAGCCACCCGAGGAGAACCATGTCGAGCGGAAATTTCCGCGGCAGATGTGCATGGTGATCGTCATGTCCACAGACTTTGCCTCCAGTGCACGGTTGATCATCGCGACGTAGGCGCGCTCGATGCGGTCGAGGTCGAAGCCGCGCGCCTCATATGCCGCACGCTTTTCGGGATCACAGAACTCGCCCCAGGATGTATCGTCGAGCTGCAGATAGCGGCAACCAGCCTCATAGAATGCGCGGATCGCCTTCTGATAGGCGAGGGCGATGTCCTCAAAGAGCGCATCCTCGTTCTCGTAGCGCGGAATCGGGGCGTAGTCCGTGGCGCGTACGCAGCAGATGAGGTGCAACATGCTGGGTGAGGGAATCGTCATCTTTGCGAGAATATCTCCCGCTGCTTCTTTCAGGAAACGGAAATGATCGAGGAAGGGGTGTCTGCCGAAGTCCACCTTGCCGGTGAGCCTGATTGTTGCTGCCTTCGGTTGAGCGCCCTTGAATGCGACCGACCAATGTGTTGCGTCGACCTCTTCCACACCTTCGAGCGCAGCGAGAAAGTCCAAATGCCAGTAGCGACGGCGGAACTCGCCGTCCGTGACTGCGCACAGACCGACCTCCTTCTCCTTTGCAACAAGGTCGCGGATGGCTGCATCTTCTGCTGCCTTTAATTCCTGTGCTGTGGCATTGCCGGACACATATGCCTCACGCATCTGCATGAGTGCTGCGGGGCGTAAAAAAACTACCTACAATGTCGTAGCGAAAGGGTGCCTTTGCGTTATTCATAGAAAAACCTCCCATTAGTATGCCTGCTAAATGAAAATCATTATCATCGATTTGTGCTTCCCATTATAGCATAGAATGTCGTTCGCAGATGAATTTTTCTGTGAAGAAAAACAGCCCGTCCGAAAACGGGCTGTCATCTTTTGTACTGTGGTTAGAGAAGCACTATTTTATCGGCGATTCCCTAGACCTTTGCAACGGGATCGAGCGCCGTGACTTCGCCCGTGGCGGTCATCTCGACGCTCGCACCCTCGGGCAGTCCTGTGAAGATCACAAGACAGGCATCGGATTTCGCATTCTCACGAATGTAGTCGATGTCGAACTCCATGAGCTTGTCGCCCTTCTTCACCTGCTGTCCCGACTCGACAAAGACCGTAAAGCCCTTGCCGCCGAGCGCGACCGTATCGACGCCGATGTGGAGCAGGTACTCCGTGCCATCCGCGCTCTTCATGCCGATGGCATGCTTCGTGTCAAAGACAAAGACCACCTCGCCGTCGTCGGGTGCCAGTACCTCACCCTTGCTCGGGTAGATGAAGAAGCCGTCGCCCATCATCTTGCTCGCAAACGCCTCATCCGGTGCCTCCGTGATCGGGTGCACCGTGCCCGTGACGGGGGAGTATAGCGTGCGCTTTGCCGCATTGGTGGGAGCGGCTGCAGGCGTCTCTGCCGGCTTTTCCTCTGCAGGTGCTGCTGCCGGCACATCGTCCTCCGGCTCGACATCGGGGGCTGTCTCAAGATAGGTCTCGAGGTTCGACTTGATGACGGCGACCTGCGGTCCATAGATGACCTGCACGCCCGTGCCCTTGACGATGACGCCGACCGCGCCCGTCGCCTTGAGCAGTTTTTCATTTACAAGTGAGGAGTCTGCCACGGAGCAGCGCAGACGCGTCGCGCAGCAGTCGACGGACGTGATGTTGCGCTTGCTGCCGAGCCCGCGTGCGATCGCCGCGCTCTTTGCATCGCCCGATGCGCCGCCGTCGGTGCCGCCTGCGCCCTCGCGCGCCTTGTAGTCCGCCTTTGTGTAGAGCTTCGTCTCCTCGTCGTCGTCCTCGCGACCCGGCGTCTTGAAGCCGAAGTGTGTAATCATCCAGCGGAAGATGAAGTAGTAGAGGAAGAAGTAGATGACGCCGACGGGGATGACATACATCCAGCTTGTCTTTGCCTCACCCTGCAGAATACCGAAGATGAAGAAGTCCAAGAGACCGCCTGAGAACGTGAGTCCGACGGCGATGTTCAGCATGTGCGCGATCATGTATGCTGCGCCCGCGAGTGCGACCT
>CAUVFG010000049.1:0-8170 GCA_963551125.1 uncultured Selenomonas sp.
AAATTTTCCCATCTTTTTTCTGCGGAGGGGTTGACTTTTTATTTGCAGGCTTAACAGCAGGTGGATATGATCCGGACAGATCTCCCCTTCAATGATCTCTACCCCCTTCCACGCGCACAGCTTTCTTAGGATTTCTCGGATTTCCAGCCGTTTCCCTTCGTAGAATACTTTTCGCCGATACTTCGGTGCAAACACAACGTGATACTTACAATTCCACTTTGTGTGTGCTAAACTATGCGTATCGGCATTTTGTTGTTTCGACATAATGCTGTTTCCTCCCTAGTGTCTTCACTATTTTTAAGCTGGCAGGCTTACGCATAGTTTAGCACACTGGGGATTTTTTGTTCACCGCTTAAGCTCTTTCCAACCACGCGACTATCACGTGGTTTTCTTTATACAACAAGGGGTTGATGATATTGTCATCAACCCCCTATTTTATTGGGTTTTAGGAACTTCATTTTGATCGATTGTCAGGGATGGTCTTTTCTCAAACAAAAACCTCCTGCGCGCATGGATTGCACAGGAGGTATGTTGGATCATTCAGCCGCGTGCGCGCGCGACCGCTGCAAAGCCCTTTTCAGCAGCGGCAATCGTCCGCGCAATGTCCGCGTCCGTATGTGCGCCCGAGAGGAAGAGTGTCTCAAATTGTGAGGGCGCAAGGTAGATCCCCTCGTCCAGCATCGTCTCGAACCAGATGCGGAACGCCTCTTGGTCTGCCGCCTCCGCGTCTGCGTAGTCATAGACCTCGCGGTCAATGAAGAAGATGCCGAACATCGAGCCCGCCTGATGCGCACAGATCGGCACGCCCGCATCCTGCGCCGCACGCTGCCAGCCGAGCAGCAGTTCCTTCGTCTTGATCGTCAGCTCACGACTGTAGTCCGCCTTCCCCTCTTCGGGTTCTGCCGTGAGGATCTTCAGCGTCTCGATGCCCGCCGTCATTGCGAGCGGATTGCCCGAGAGTGTGCCCGCCTGATAGACGGGACCCGCCGGAGAAATACGCTCCATAATCTCACGCCGCCCGCCGTATGCCGCAACGGGCAGTCCCCCGCCGATGATCTTGCCGAGGCAGGTGAGGTCGGGGCGGATGCCGTAGGCTGCCTGTGCACCGCCGAGCGAGGCGCGGAAGCCGCACATGACCTCATCGAAGATGAGCAGCGCGCCGTGCTTTGCCGTGAGTTCGCGCAGCAGGGAGAGATAGCCCTGACGTGGCAGCACGAGTCCCATATTGCCCGCAACCGGTTCGACGATGACTGCGGCGATGTGCTCACCTTCACGCTCCATGACGGAACGAATGGCATCTTCGTCATTGTACGGCACGGCAATCGTATCCGCCGCCGTGCCCGCCGTCACCCCAGGCGAACTCGGCACGCCGAACGTCGCCATCCCCGACCCCGCGCTGACAAGCAGACTGTCGCTGTGACCGTGATAACATCCGATAAATTTTACAATCTTGTCGCGTCCCGTATAGCCGCGCGCAAGACGGAGCGCGCTCATCGTCGCCTCCGTCCCCGAGTTCACCATGCGGATGACCTCGATGGTTGGGTAGACTGACTGTACGAGCTTCGCCAGCTCCGTTTCGAGGAGGGTCGGCGCGCCGTAGCTTGTGCCGCGCGTCACTGCCTCCTGCAGAGCCTTCACAACCTGCGGATGCGCGTGGCCGACAATCATCGGTCCCCATGACCCGACGTAGTCAATGTACTCGTTCCCGTCGATGTCGTAGATATGAGCGCCTTCTGCGCGCGCGATGAAGGGTGGATTCCCGCCCACGTTCGCAAAGGAACGCACGGGGCTGTTCACCCCGCCCGGCATATATTCCTTTGCCTCGGCAAAGGCGGCCTTCGACTGCTTCGTATTCCGCATAAATATCTCCTTACGCACTCAGCCATGCGGCAGCGTCCATCGCATGATAGGTAATGATGATCTTCGCCCCCGCACGCTTCATACTCGTGAGCGTCTCCAGGACAATGCGCTGCTCATCAATCCAGCCGTTTGCTGCTGCGGCCTTCACCATAGCATACTCTCCGCTCACATTGTAGACCGCAATGGGACGATCCGTTACCTCGTAGACCTGACGCACAACATCGAGATAGGCGAGCGCAGGCTTCACCATGATGATGTCCGCCCCCTCCGCCATGTCCAGCGCAGCCTCCTTTAGCGCTTCACGCACATTTGCAGGATCCATCTGATACTGCCGCCGATCGCCAAAGGCGGGCGTGCTGTCCGCTGCATCACGGAAGGGTCCGTAGTAGCCGGAGGCGTATTTCACGGCATAGCTCATAATGCTCGTGTTGACATAGCCCTCTGCATCGAGTCCCGCGCGGATTGCCGCAACGCGCCCGTCCATCATGTCCGAGGGCGCAACGATGTCCGCGCCCGCACGCGCCTGACTGACTGCCGTCTTGACGAGGTGCGGCAGTGTCGCATCGTTGTCCACATAGTGATCGTGCAGCTCACCGCAATGTCCGTGACTCGTATACTGGCAAAGACAGACATCCCCGACCACAAGCAGCTCCGGCACCGCCCCTTTGATTGCTGTGATTGCGCGCTGGACAGGGCTCGTCATATCCCATGCACTCGAGCCGATTTCATCCTTATATGCGGGCAGACCGAAGACCTCGACCGCAGGAATGCCGCGCGCCGCAATCTCACGCGCGAGACCTGCGACCTGATCCACGGAATAGTGGAAGCACCCCGGCATACTCGGAATCTCTTCCTTGATCTGCTCCCCCGGCACGACGAAGATCGGATAGACAAAATCGCGCGGCGAGAGCTCGGTTTCACGCACGAGATCACGCATCGCAGATGAGATACGCAAACGCCGCGGGCGCTGAGTCAGATTCATTGCACATACTCCTTTATCGCATTCACCAATCCATCAATCGTATAGGTCTCTGCCACAATATCCGGCTCGAGCGCAAAATTTCGCGCCGTATCTGCAGTAACAGGACCGATGCAGGCAATCTTTGTCTGCTGCAGGGGCGTGATATTCCCGATCTGCTGCACGAGATTCTTTACCGTCGATGAGCTCGTGAATGTCACGAAGTCAATCTCACCGCGCGTCAGCCGTGCGGTAATTTCTGCCCCACCGCTCAACTCCGGAACCGTCTCGTAGGCAGCAGCGACATCGACCGCCGCCCCATGCGCGCGCAGCGACTCCGGCAGTACATCGCGCGCCTCCTGTGCGCGCGGCAAAAGGATGCGGGCACGCGGCGGCAGGATGTCCTTCAGTCCGTCCACGACCGCCTCCGCACGGAACTCGGCGGGCACGAGGTCGGCATGAATGCCATAGGAGCGCAGTGCCTCAGCCGTCGCCGAGCCAATGGCGGCGACCTTTGCATAGCCGAGCGCACGCGTGTCCTTTTCCGCATGAGCGAGCCGCGCAAAAAAATGCTCCACACCATTGACACTCGTAAAAATCACCCAATGATAGGAATGCAGTTCACCGATTGCATGATCGAGCGCTGCATAGGCATCGGCGGGCGGTGTAATGCGGATCACGGGCGTCTCGATGCAGGAAGCCCCAAGCGCCGTCAGCTTCTCTGTCAGCGCCGATGCCTGCGCGCGCGCACGCGTGACAAGGATGCGCTTCCCGTGGAGGGGGCGTATATCTGCACGATCAAACCAGCGCAGCTGCTCGCGGAGCCTTACCACATCGCCCACAATGAAGATCGCGGGCGGACGAATGCCGTCACGCTGCACCATTTCGGCAGCCTCTCCGACCGTCGTGACGAATGTCTCCTGATCTGCACGCGTCCCCCAGCGGATGATTGCCGCAGGGGTGTCGGCAGGACGGCCGTTGTTGATGAGATTCTTCGTGATGACGGGAAGGTTTGCAACCCCCATCAGAAAGACGAGCGTATCGACGCCTGTCGCAAGATGTTCCCAGCGAATATGGGATTCGGATTTGGTTGGATCTTCATGTCCTGTGATGACGGCAAAGGAGACGGCAACACCGCGATGCGTCACGGGAATCCCGGCATAGGCGGGGACGCTGATCGCGGAGGTCACGCCCGGCAACACTTCAAAGGGCACGCCGCGTTCCAAAAGCACGAGCGCCTCCTCGCCGCCGCGCCCGAACACAAATGGATCGCCACCCTTGAGACGCACGACCGTCTTACCCTCATCTGCCTTGTCGGCAAGCAGGACGTTGATGTCCTCCTGCCGCATCGTGTGCTTGCAGGACTGCTTCCCAACGTAGATGCGCTCTGCTGCAGGCGGCACATGGGCAAGAATGCTCTCATCCGCCAGATGGTCATAGACCACGACATCCGCCTCTTTCAGGCAGTTCATTGCACCAACCGTCAAAAGGCGCGGATCGCCCGGACCCGCGCCGACAAGAAATACTTTTCCGCTCATACCGTAATTCCTATCTCTTTCAAAATATCCCGACCACCGACATCGAGCAGCTCCTCCGCCAGAGCAATGCCCAGCTTCTCTGCTGTGTCTGTCGCCCCCATCATGCGCGAGCGGCAAACGCGCATGCCATCCACCGATGCAATCATCGCCTCGACGTGGAGCATATTGCCCTCACCGACCTCGGCGTAGACGCCAACGGGAATCTGACAGCCGCCCTCGACGCGCCGCAGAAAGGCGCGCTCCGCCGTCGCCGCCGCCGTCATGTGGGGATCGCACAGGAAGTCGATGAGCTCCCGAATCCGCATATCGTCTGCGCGGCACTCGATTGCAAGTGCGCCCTGCCCAACGGCGGGGAGAATCATCGCGCGTGGCAGAATCGTACGGATGCGATCCCCCAGGCCGAGGCGTTTCAGACCTGCCGCTGCAAGGACGATGGCATCGAACTCACCCGCATCCAGCTTCGCAAGACGCGTATTCACATTGCCGCGCAGATCGAGGATCGTGAGATCAGGACGCACAGCGAGCAGCTGCGCACGCCTTCGGAGGCTCGATGTACCGACCTTGGCACCCTGCGGCAGCTCCTCGATTGCCTTATAGTGCTCACTGACGAACGCATCCCCCGGATCCAGACGTTCCGTAATCGCGCCGATCATGAGTCCCTCGGGAACCTCCGTCGGCATATCCTTCAGGCTGTGCACGGCAAGGTCGATCTCGCCTGCGAGCATTGCCTGCTCGAGTTCCTTCGTAAAGAGCCCCTTGCCTCCGATCTTTGCAAGCGGTGCATCGAGAATGCGGTCGCCCTTTGTCGTCATTTTTTTTAGCACTACACGGCAGTCAGGATGCTGCTTTTCGATTTCTCCCGCAATGTATTCCGCCTGCCACAGTGCCAGCTTACTTGCCCGCGTACCGATAGTGATTGTGCCGCTGTTCACTTGTTCCCGTCTCTCCTATCGCATCCAATTTAAAGAGGGCGCGCATTGCCTCGATGTAGAACGCCTCATCCGCCGTGCCCGCCGAGGCGCGCAGCTTCATCATAGGAGTGCGCAGAATCTTTCGGACAATCATACGGCTCATATGCTCCACCTGCCGCCCCTCCTCCTCCGACAGATCCGGCAGCTTTGCGCTCACGCGCTTGATCTCGCGCTCGCGGATCCGCTCGCAGCGCCCCGAGAGCAGTGCCATGAGCGGCTGGAAGGACAGATATTTGAAGCGTTCGAGAAGAGAGTCAACCTCCTCCTCCACGATTTTCTCCGCCTTGACCGCCTCCGCCTGACGCTCGCTGAGATGTTCGTCCACGACAGCTTCGAGTGCGTCGATGTTATAGAGTTCGATGCCCTTGATGGTCGCAACATCGGGATCGACATCGCGCGGAACCGCAATGTCGATGAGGAAGATCTTCCGTCCCTGTCGGCGCGCCATCAGGCGGCGTGCCTCCCACGCCTTGATGACATAGTGGGGGGCGCCCGTCGAGGTGACGACCACATCGACGCAGGTTGCGTACTCCATCGCCCGATCGAAGGGAATCGCCTCCCCGCCGATCCGCTCTGCAAGCTTTTCGGCGCGTTCAATGTGGCGGTTTGCAACATAGATCAGCTCAATCCCATGTGCGCGCAGATGCTCTGCCGTCAGCTCCGCCATCTTGCCCGCGCCGAAGATCAGCGCAGCGCAGCCGCCAAGCCCTCCGAGGGAGGCGGCTGCGAGTTCCACAGCAGCATAACTGACGGACACCGAGCGATATGCAATCCGCGTTTCCGTCCGCACGCGCTTGCCCGCTGCAATCGCGCGATGAAAGAGCAGATTCAGCACTGTACTCGTAGCACCTGCCTCACGGGCAATCGCATAGGCCTCCTTGACCTGCGAGAGAATCTGTCCCTCGCCGAGCACGAGCGAATCAAGGCTCGAAGAGACCCGAAACAGATGACGGATTGCCTCATCATCGACATAGGTGTAGAGATATTCGCCCAGATCATCCCCGCCCTGCGCCAGATCGTTGAGGAACTGGCGCAGCGCCTGCCCGCCGCGCTCACGATCCTCCACCGAGGCATAGAGCTCGGTGCGGTTGCACGTGGACAGGACGACCAAACCGCTCAGGCCGTCATATTCGCCCAGACTCAGAAGACCCGAACGCAGTTCCTCACGGGAAAATGATACACGCTCACGCACGTCAACCGGAGCCGTGCGATGATTTAGCCCCAATGTCAAGAGCTGCATGCCGTAACTCAACCTCTGCTTTCTCTAACTCTCCACAGCGAATCATGTTCAAAATATCGGGACGCAGTGCCGTCCGCCAGAACTCCGTGCGCGCACTGCTCGTTGGAAGCGCCTCCTGCAGCTCCCTGCGCAGAATCGCAGCCCGCTCCAGCCAGACGCCAAACGACGGCGGATAGAGCTGCTCAAGCTCCATCCGTATTGCACGCGCCAGAGCGGGGCTCCCGCCGCCCGTCGAAGCCGTCAGCAGGAAATCCCCGCGCCGCACACTCGAAGGAATCTGAAACGAGGAGGCATCAGAGTCGTCGATGACGTTGACAAGCATTCCGCATTCCTTTGCCTCGGCAGCAACCTCCGCGTTGAGTGCAGGGGAATCCGTCGCCGCATAGACGAGGAATGCCCCTGACAGGGAACCACGCACATAGCATTCATTTCTCCAATCAATGCGCTCATCTGCTGCGAGCGCATGCAGACTCTCTGTCAGCTGCGGTGCAATCACGCGCACAGAGACGGAAGGCTCCGCAGCGAGGAGTCCCCTCACCTTGCGCTCAGCCACTGTGCCGCCGCCCACAACAACGATGAGCCGACCGCTCAGATCGAGATTCACGGGATACAGCAAAGAGACACCTCCGAAATATGAATCCTATTCACGTTCGCTATTATACCGCAAATGGGCGCAAAAAAAAAGAGGAGAAGACCGAATCCCCTCTCTTTATAGTGATTATCAACGGGCAGTCAGCGCGTCTCGATCAACCTGCCGCATTCCTCAAGCAACGGATAGTCCGTCATATCCATGCCGACGGGCGTTACGGAGATCAGTCCGTGCTCCACCGCATAGATGTCCGTGCCCGCGCCCTTATCCGTATCGGACACCTCGCCCGCCACCCGGTAGTGCACGCGTCCGTTCTCCTCAATGCGCTCGAACGCATTGATATAGTCACGCCCACCCTGCCTGCAGAAGACGAAATGAGGCTGTCCGTCCGCAAGTTCCTTTGGAAAATTGATATTGAGCAGAAACGGCTTTTCCATCACTGCCAGCACATCTTCCATAAAGCTTTCAAAATATGCCGCCGCCTCCGCATAGGAGATGCGGCTGCCCTCGACCAGAGAGAGCGCAAACGACGGAATGCCGTGAAAGAGCCCCTCGAAGGCGGCGCCGACCGTACCCGAATAGATCACATCCGTACCGAGGTTCGATCCGTGGTTGATCCCGGAGAGCACGACGTCCGGCGTTTCCTCCGCAATCGCGTCCAGATAGAGCTTTGCGCAGTCCGTCGGCGTCCCATCGATCGCCCATGCCCGAATGTCATGCGTCTCATCGAAGCGCTCATCGGCACGCACCTCGATTGCACGCCCGATCGTCAGCGCGTGGGAGGTCCCGCTCTGCTGGTGCATCGGTGCGGCAACAGTCACAGTATGACGCTGCGCCAGATGACGCGCAAGCGTCCGTATCCCCTCTGCCGCAATGCCGTCGTCATTCAGTATCAGGATATTCAAAAACACGCCTCCTATATACGAAAAGCAGGTTGGCGTACCAACCTGCTTTTCCAAAAACCGCCAAGCGGATGAAATACACATGGTGACCCACCACGGAATCGAACCGTGA